>CAZOSQ010000065.1:0-11907 GCA_964582245.1 uncultured Bacteroidales bacterium
ATCTCTTTTGAGCCAGACTTAATGCCCCCCTAATAGAATCAACTGAATAATCAAACTCATCCATTAAAACCTTTTTTGAAGGTATGTCTGGTAGATGAACATCTTTAAAGCAAAATATGTATTCAAAAGGCTTTTCACTTTCTTCCCAGATTTCTGCTGCAACTTCTGCATTTCTAAATTTATATGAAATTAATCCTGACATAATAATTTTTTTATCCTGATACATAAGACATAAATCATCTTGATTCATTTTATCCCAGGTGCTTTTTGTTCTGTTATCCTGAAAACCCCAACAATTCATTTTAGCTTCAGGATAAATTTCAGTTAAATCTTGATATTCTTTTTTATTTATTAAATTTCTATTATACAGATCTTCTATATCAACAGAGTTTTTAATAGTCTTTTGAAAGTTGTTTTCACTCCCAACTACTAAAAATATTTGTTTATTATCAGACATAAGCTCACACCTCCGTCTTATCTATTTATTATAATTGATCATATTTTTCTTTAGAATTATATGATTTATCAATCGGGTATTTCTGTTTGTTTTTTTCTAATTTTTCTTCTACAGCTTTATCTAGATCTATATCTAATTTATCAGCCATTAAATGACAATAAATCAGTATATCTGCTAGTTCATCCTGCAATTCTTGAAGATTATTATCTACTACGTCATCGCTATTACTCCATTGAAATAATTCCAGTAATTCAGCAGCTTCTAAAGAAATAGAGATAGCTAAATCTTTTGGATTGTGAAACTGAAACCAGTTACGATTATCTCGGAATTTAATGATTTTATTTACCAACTCTTTATTCATATCTTCACCCTCATTTCTGATATCATAATCATTTATCTTGAAAATATTTACAATTATTATTCAATATACAACTATTACAATTTGGATTTGTAGGTTTGCATACTTTTCTCATAAAATCAAGAAAAGCAATATTAAATTTTACTGCGTCTTTATTATTTTCTGGAACTATCTTGTCCATCCTTTTTTTTAGTACATTTTTTTTAAGTCCTTCATCATATATATCTTTATAGTATCTTTTGAAAAATCTTTTTGTATTCGAATCTATAAGAATTGCCCTTTTTTCGTAATAAAAAGTTAAAACTGCATTAGCTATATAATCTCCTACTCCAGGAATATTTTTTAATTCTTCAATAGTCAATCTTTCTTCTTCATGTATATTATTATCTATGAGATATTTAGCCATTTTTTTTAAAATATTTGCTCTCCAGGTTAAACCTAAATTATTAATGGTTTTTTTTACTTCTTCAAGCTCAGATTCTTTTAAATTTTTAGGTTTAGAATAATTATCTAAAAAATCTTTATAAGTTTTTTCAACTTGATTTGGTGATGTTCTAATTAACATTATTTCACCTACTAAAATTTCATATAAGCTATTTGCGTTCCTCCATAAAAAAATATCAATATTTGATTCTCCCCAATTTATGATTTCTATTGCTAAATTAGTAATACTATCCCTCCTAATAAATTTATTAGTCTACAAATCAGAAATTTTAAATAATATTTGGCAATCCAAGTAATTATATGATAGTATTATTATGTATTTGTAAGATATATTTTTATCTTTTAATTACCAAATTAAAAGATAAAAAGTTGCAGATGTTTTTTGATTCAAGACAATATTGATATTATATTACTTTAAATCATTTTAAAAATTTATGAAATTTGATTGAACGTTTGTTTATATAATGATATAATTAAATCAGCTTAGAAATTAATTTATACACTTATTATACATTATAAAATAAATTATTTAAATTATAAATTTAAGGGGTTTTGATAAAGCATGAAGAAAACAGTATGTGAACTATTTGCTGGAGTTGGCGGTTTTAGATTGGGGCTTGAAAGAAGTTCTGATGACTGGGAAACTGTTTGGATGAACCAATGGGAACCTAGCAGAAAGTCTCAATGGGCATATGAATGTTACATTGAAAATTTTGGCAAAGACAAAGCAATCAATCTGTATAGTAATCAAGACATCAATAAAGTGAGTACAGAAGTAATACCAGATCATAACCTTTTAGTGGGAGGCTTTCCTTGTCAAGACTATTCGGTTGCAAGAACTCAGGCACAAGGTATACAAGGTAAAAAAGGAGTTCTTTGGTGGGATATTGAAAGAATATTGAGGGAAAAAGAAACTCCTTTTGTTCTTTTAGAAAACGTTAATAGATTATTAAAATCTCCTTCAACACAAAGAGGAAGGGACTTTGGTATAATACTTTCTTCTCTAAATAATTTAGGATATTCTGTTGAATGGCGTGTTATTAATGCAGCTGATTATGGTTTCCCACAAAAAAGAAGAAGAGTCTTCATTTTTGCGACTAAAAACAATAATAAATATAGTGATATATATTCAAAAGATAATAACAAAAATATATTAATAAATAAAGGTTTTTTTGCATCTGTTTTTCCAGTTAATCAGAAAAAAGGATATAAAATTAAGAACACTTCAATCAAAGATGATTTAGTTGAGATGACAAATGATTTTAATTTTGAATTTGAAGATTCAGGATATATGACGGATGGAATTGTAAATACTTTAGATACTGAACCAAAAAAAATATCTGATGATAAAAAAACAAAAATTAAAGATATAATGCAAGAAAATATTCCAGCAAAATATTTCATTTCTAATGATGAACTGGAAGACTGGGAATATTTAAAAGGATCAAAAGCTGAAAAAAGAGTTGCCAAAAATGGACATGAGTATACTTTTAGAGAAGGAGCTATACCTTTCCCTGATAAAATTGATGCACCTGCAAGAACTATTTTAACAAGTGAAAGGACAAAAAGCAGAAGTACACATATTATCAAAGACAAAGAAACAGATAAATTAAGAAAATTAACTCCAATCGAATGTGAAAGATTAAATGGCTTTCCTGATAATTGGACTGATACTGAAACAATGTCACATCCTTTCAGATATTTTGCGATGGGAAATGCTCTTGTTGTTGGTCTTATAGAGAAAATGGGAGAAAAATTAATTAAAATATTTGAAAATGAATAAATTTATTAAAAAACGGGGAGATTATTCCCCGTTTTAATTAAGTTTATGTATAAATCTTAATTATTTAATCAAACTTTTTAATATCTTAAGATTCTGCTTTTTAATAACATAATGACTCCTAGATAATTCCACTAATTTTATTTTAGGGATTAATAAATTAATTGGTTGTTCCTCCTTTTTATCTTCAGGTGTATAATAAAAATAAATTTCTTGGTCATCTTTTAAATCTAAATTTAGATATTTTGAATTAACTGCTTTTTTCCAGTTCTTATTTCTTATTTTTCTAGCTGCATTTTTCATCTTCTTTCTACTCAGATTTTTTTTGTTATAAAAATTAATTATTTCTGATTTATCTACTAAAATTGACTCAACCTCTTTTATATCTTCAAACTTTTTTAATTTTTTATCATTTTTCTCTGACTTTATATAATTAAATAAATAAGCTTGAGTATCCATCCCCTCCTTAATAAACCAACCATTTTTTACTCTTCCATCTTTAACAAATGAAATTTCAAGTACAAATGTGTCTAAATCCTGATCTATATAATCAGTTGCTGCTTTTTCATCAATATATAATTTTTTGTTTCCATCAAATTCCGCAGTAATATCAACACCTCTTTTTTGTTTGCGAATATCTTCATCTTCTGTTCTAATAAAATTAACCGGATACTTTTTCTCTATTTTTGAATATAAATATTTATCAAGAAATTTTCCAACCTCTTTTTCGACTTTAATATCATTTTTAAAATTATTCATTCTTCTCAATCTCCTTTTTTATATTTTTTGCTATATATTCTTTATTTAACCAAAAACTATGTTTCGTGTATTCTTCTAACTCAAAGTTGCTTGGTAAAGGGGAAGTGTCATTTTTGCTCCGTGCATGAGGCCTAACATGAGCTATTGGGTTTTCACTTTTGTTTGGAAAGTTTGTAAAACGCCTTCCATTTTTACTTATTTTTTTTATAATGGGTCCACCTTTATTCATAATATTATTCATTTTTTCCCAAACAAATTTAGCTGTTTCAATATCATCTCCCGGCATATTCCATAACATTACATCTATTATATGTAAATCTTGTTTTTTTTCTTTATTTGACAGGCTATTAAAACTGTTTTTTGATTCATAAGAAGATTTAAATATAACAAAAAAATATTTTGTGTTTTCTAATCTGTCATGAAATTCAGAATTAATCCATGATTCGCTTTTTAAATTTCTATAATCGAATGCCGGAAAAGATAAACTTTCAAAAGGAACTAATTTTTTATTCACACGTAAAGTTTTAATTTCAATACCTGCCTTTTTAAATTCTTCAATTTCTTTTCTCTCATCATTACCCATAATTTTATTTACTAACCTGGATAGATAATTCTTTGACATTTTATCAGAATATATCTTTAATTCTTTTTCAATTTTTTCTGTATTATAACCTAAATATGGTTTGAATATTTTTTTAAGTTCAGTCTCTAAAGAGTGTATTTTACCCTCTAAAAGAGATATCTGATTTTTGGATTTATTTTTTCTTTCATATAAACGATTAAATATTTCGTCCATATAACTTCTCTTTAATGAAAATGCTCTTGGCTTAGCAGCTATTTTTGAACAAGGTTGATTCCTTCTATCATCTGAGCTTGAAGCTTTTGTGCAAGCTCCAAGATATAAAGTATCGCCTTCAGATAATTTATGAGCATCTCCATTTTTAATTTTATTAATTATTTTTTCCCAATCGCTTTTTATTATATCAAAATCTTTTTCAGGTATACTCCATAATGAAGCAAGTATGAATTTATAGTCTTTAATATTTAAGTTTCTTTTATATAAGTAAAACATCAAAAGTATTAAATCAATTTTATCCAACAAAGAATTATCTTCCCAACTTTCATTCACAACTTTATTGTAATCAATCATTTTTAAAACAAGACGTTCTTTAACAGATAAGCCGTTTCTTTTAATAGCTTTTTTAGAGTTGTTTCTTTTCTTTATTTCCTTAACGGGAGTAACTTTTAACTCAACCCCTCGTTTTCCTGCAAAAGGAAAATCAGGTCTTTCATCAGAATTGTTTTCAATACCAAAATGAATTCTTTCAACCAGTTGTCCCAACCTTCCCTTATTTTTTTTGTTTAATTTTTTATCATTTTTATATAAATCACTTATTGATTTATTCACTATTTTTTTTGCGTGTTTTTCTATAGAGTCAGCTGAAGTTTCATCATATTCAAAAATAAATATCACCTCAATAAATTAATATAAATAATGGATTTATAAAGACTGCAAATATCTTTTGAAATTTGCAGTCTTCTTATTTTAAAAATCATCTTTCTTTGAATGAATCTATATTAAGTACAATACTCTGTACTCCTAACAAATTTCCTTTCTCTTCATCTAAAATATGACCTTTATTAATACATCTACCTTTAACCAACTTTTTTAATTCTTGTTTCCATCTATTCTTATCATCAAAATCAGATGCAATTGAATTCATCTCATTATCCGGAGGCTTAAAATATATCTTTTGACTGGCCATTTGCAATCTTGAAATCTCATCTTTACTTAATTGCCCCTGTAAAAACTGAGTTGAAAAAATTCCTGAGAAGCCAAACTTTCTTCCTTCTGTAAGTATCTTTGCAGTAGGCGATTTAGAACTGTGGTCAAGATTTTGGGCCTCATCTATTACCAATGTTAAAGGGTCGGCCTCAGAACCATGCTGTTTCTTATAGTACCAAAGATCCCAGAGCAGGAATTCGCTTATCAATAGCTGAATGTCCTGAGGAAATCCCATCAACTGAATTATACTGATATTACCATCGTTTTGATCAATTTTTTCCCAGCTGAAATCTTTATCAAATTTAAAAGGATGTTTGTTGAAAAAAGAATTCAATTGTGAAAGGGCAGTACTGGAATAACTAGAATCTTGTTCTTCCAGATTCTTTCTCAATATATCGAAATCCATTTTATCCCCATATTCTTCTATGCCGTTCTGAACAGCTTTATAGATGCTGGTCAATTGCTGGATGCCCATTCTAGGGTAGATTGCAGATATGACAGTTTTTATACGCTCAGCAACGTCAAAAGGTTCTTCTTTAATCGTCGTATCTTCATCTAAAACAATATCATTCCTTTTGAAAGGATTGATTCCAATCTTATCTTTAATAAGATAATATTGCTTCAACCTATTACCAACTTTGGACTTAAAATGTTTTTCCAGTTGAGCTTCCTTGAACCCATCCGTATAATCAATCACCAAACTGGGTATATTATTTTTCGTTAATTCGTATAAGATAGTCTCAATTAGATAGGTTTTCCCTTGACCTGATTTTCCTGATATAAGAAGATGTCTATTTGGAAGTTTGGGATGACCATATTCCCAATATATTTTCTTTTTTGATCCTTTAACTGTGCCTAAACAAATGCGAGTATCAGAAAGGTTCATAAAAGCAGATCTTTTGTTAGGTTTATTTTCGTTATCCTTATCTTCATCATTAATAGATTTTTTACTTTCAACTTCTTTCCCAATTATCCCACTTCTTTCGTTATCTTCTTCATTTTCTCCTGTATCAATTTTGGGTTTTGTTTCTTCATCTAATGAAGGGGTTCTTACCAATTTGTTAGATAAAATTGCTTCAGATTTTATGTCGTAAACATCCTCGATGAATCTTTTCCTGATAACTTCCGTATGAAAGCTCAAACCAGTATAAACATGTTTCTCGCTAAACCTTAGTATATTCATATCTTTTTCCAGGTTACAGGAGCTGAAGGTAAGTTGTTTCTCGAATGAGATTACCGTACCTTTACCAATTAAACTTTCCAATGCATCACTTATCATAAAATCATCGTTGGCTAACCTATTCTTAACATCATTCAAAACCTCCAATTTTTTCTCATCGAAGATATCTAGTCTTACCATCTTTTTTACATTAGAAACGAATAACTGCATGAAAAAATTCCTATAAAACTGATTTAT
This sequence comes from uncultured Bacteroidales bacterium, assembly GCA_964582245.1. Taxonomy (GTDB): domain Bacteria; phylum Bacteroidota; class Bacteroidia; order Bacteroidales; family CAZOSQ01; genus CAZOSQ01. The sequence continues at coordinate 7,002 of CAZOSQ010000065.1, forward strand.
GAAAATTTTTCTCCCAGAATCTTTTTCAAAACTGAGATTCTCACGAAAAACATCATAAATTTTATCAACTTGAGTTTTACCCTTATTTATCTTATTAGTTCCAACCTTGACCTCCACGGGGTGAATATATAATTTTAAAGTATCTTCATAAGTATCGATACCCAAGAATAAAAGATCATCGGACATTTCACCTTTAACATTTAGATTTTTTGCAGAAAACAATCCGTCTTTTTTCTTTATCCCGGCTATCCCTGCTATCCTCAGAATCTCTTCCAAAGAAATTGGAACCCATAATATATGCTCTTCCTCCAGAAAAGCAAGCATATATTTTATCGCAACTATTTCGCTTAACTTCGATCTTTTATAATTATTATTTTTCCTTAAAATATTCAGCAACCAATCTCCATTTATGGAATTAAAGATGTTTATTATATCATCCAAAGTTTCTTCGTTATATTCTACACCTTCAAAATCATCCAAAAATGATCCTATTATATCTTTATACTGCTTGGACTTGTTTGTAATAGTGATTGCATCCAACCTATCAAAATCCGTGTACTGGTCGCTATAATGTAATACTATAGTCTTGTTATCAATATTTTGGAAAAAATCAATGTCAACAATCGGATTTATGAATGTCACCCACATAGATTCGTCCAAGGCCCTCTTGATTTTATCTTCTTTCTCGAGGGAATAAATCGAAACCAAACTCTCATTTTTATGATAGGGATCTTTTGCTTGGTTTTCTAAATTCCTCGTAAGTTCATTCAAATTTTTTGCAGTTTCTACCAATGAATTGTTTTTATAATTGTAGTTCTTAAGCCCAAAGCCCATCCTGTAATCATCGTCCTCAAAACGAGATTTTATGGATGCTTTGAGTCCCCCCATCGATAATCCGGACTCTAAGTTTTTCATACCATAATTCGCGAAATTATTTTCCTCTTTAAATTCATAAAATGATATATGTGCATATTGAAAATCATTTTTTTTCACAAAATAATATTTTATTGATTTCCTTATATTCAATATGATGTCGTACTTGCTATAGGTTTTTACATCTAGTTTTAACCCGAGAAATTTTTCAATTTCTTCAACCGTATTAAGAGAAAATAATTTATCGAACGAACTTTTATTATTTTTATCATAAAATTTTACCTCGAACTTAGGCACCTTATTAATATTCTCAGCTTCAAGTTGATTCAATAAATTCTTGATGATACCAACAAGGATGTTTAAATCGTTTTCTACATTTATTATGTTAATCTTGAGTGTAGGACGCACCTTACCCTTGAAGATATACTCGAAATGTTTGAAAAATTGATCTATTTTTTCATCTATAATAAATGCTATATAATCATGATAATTTTCATTTTTTAAGTTTTTAATATCTTCATAGATAATCCACTCTTTTGCATCATTCTGGTATACCGGTTTCATCTTCCTATCTTCTTCAACAATATAGGGAAGCAGGTTCATAGGATTCAACTGATTTAATATTTTAGAGCTTATTATCTCGCCATCCAGATAATCATTTACCTTAATTTGATATATCAAGTTCAAGGGGTGCAAGGGGGTAAATAATATATTATTATTCGACTCAATCAAGCCAATCTTGAACAGATTTTTTTCATAATCTCTTAAAATAGTTCCCTCATCTATTTCATTTATTTTTTTATTGAAGATTTCAATAAAATCTATAACAAGTTCCTTTAACCTTTCATCCATATAGGTTAAACTCGGAAGCAATTCATTCTCTTTATAATAATCTATTATCTTCAAGAATTTCTTTTTAACCTCTAGAGCCAATTCAAGATTTTTATGATAAATCGTTTGGTTTATAATCGATCCGTATATTATTTTTTTATCTATGATATCCTCTTCATATTGAAGATATCTCTTAAATTCGGAGTATAATGAAAATTCTTGGTTCTTGAACCTGACCTTACCTTCTTCAAAGTCAAAATGTGACCTTTCTTCCCTTTTCTTTTTCCATATCCATTTGGAGGGTTTTGGAACTATTTTTTTATCCTCATCTTTAACCAAAAATGAAATGGGATGGTCATCTATAGTCAAATCAAACCTGAACTCATCACTTTCCCAAGTATCTTTATTGAAATCGATTAAAGAAGTATCAGATTCCTCTATGATTTCAACACCATCATCCTCACAAAAAACTGAATATTCTTCTGGAATCTTGAAACCATCATATTTATCTTCTAATTCAATATATTCTTTTCCGCTTGTGGCTTTTATTCTATAGTCCGTCTTAATATCTTCAAGTGTTTCTTCAGATATTGGTAAATTAGCGACATAAAATTTATAAGTCGAATGGGTTTTACCATTATGCCTATAAATTGCACTTACAAATTTTTGTTCATCAGCTTCCTCGATGTTCAGATATAAACGCTTACCACTTCTTGTATTGGCAACATCCTTGCTTGTTGGGGATATATATGTTTTTTCTAAATACTGATTGAATTTAAATTCAAGTGTATAGTCTTCAATACCACTTTCGTTAAACACGACTATGTGTCTTTTCCTTTGCCCAGCTTTCGTATTGCTGCCAGGCTTTTCCCAAAGTTTCAGACGGTCATCGAGTGTGTTTTCGTCCAAACCAAGATAGACCAACGGATCATAATTATTTTTGTTTTCCAATGATTTTTTTAAATCACCGTAGTTGCACAATTTCCAATCTGTCCCCGACAACTTTTCTGCACCATCTGCATCAAACTTATCCGCTATCTCTTCATTCGAATTTCTATTCTTTTTTATTGATTCCACTGTCTCATAAATCTTATTATTATCTATAAGACGTTTATTCATATCCTCGGAAGAAAAACCAGATAAATCTTTATCTGGAAATATGTCAAAAATGTGATACTCGACATCTTCAATTCCACCTTTTTGTATGAAGGATAATACCTCTTCAAGATCCCAGATGAATCCCTTCCCCTGATTGTTAACAGAAATATTATCCATATGGAACTTCAATATTTCTTCTTCGTGTTTTTTTAAAGATGAGTCATTCATATCCTCCACTAAATTTTCATAAATGCTACCATAGTAAAGAGGTTGTCCCTCATCTAAAAGATCTTTCGCTCCCCCAAGTATGCTGTCTATTTCCTCGTTAAATATGAACAAAATAGCAGCATCTTCAAATTTATCGTGGTTCTCATAAAGCATGTTTCTTAAGATAATCAAATAATTGGGAGTTATACCATCAACTGCGGCAGCAATTATAAGCTTTTTCCCGTTTAGATTAATGGATTTCGTCCGATAGGGTTCATACGACCTTCCATCATGCTCATGTATATACACAAAATCATTCGCATCTTCATTTTCGCATATGGAATTATAAAAATTTTTTACATCTTCCTTATCTTCGAATTGTATATAATACCTCTCCCCGCTACTTAGATTATTATCGAAACTTTTGAATGTCTTTTCTATCAAATACTCATAAAATTGTTGCTTATAAGATTGGTTTAACATACTGGGCATCACCACTATCACTTTTTTTGTCTAATACATTAATTTTATTCAAAAAGTCTTTAACCTCATGTTTGGAATACCTGTCAAAATAAATACCTCTCTCTTCATATCTCAGAAAAAGTTCTTTTATTTTTATTCTCTCATTTTTAACACAGATGGTCGTTAAAAACAGAAGAAAGTCTTGGGTTATATTACCAACATATGATAAAGGGCCTCTGCTTTTCAAAAAATATCTTTTGCCAATTTCATCGAATGGCAAAAAATATCTGGATTGGGTACCGCTTAATTTTGGGTTTTCATGTGCTTCTCCCAATGAATCTATAAGGGCATTTTCCAATTTTTCATAATCATCTTTCAAATCTTTCTTTTCTAAATCCCTCTTTTCTCTATAAGCATTAATCCAAGCCTTAACAGTATCCAATAAATTTTCTTGATCATCGTCAGACATTTCTTCGAAAATCTTCCTTAACTCGTAAAATGTTTTACCTTCTTCATCGAATAAAAAATTTAGATGTTCGAGCGCGTAAACCCACAACAATAAATTTTCTGATCCCGATTTAATCCTATTAGTATAACCACATTCACAGGATTTCCTCTTCTTACTTGCTGATTCCCAATTAAGAATATAATACATTTCATGGTTTTTTTTCGTCGATACAGATTTTAAGTTCAAGTATAATTGGGTTATATAATAAAAGTAATAATATGATAAAAGTTGGTCGAAATTATCGATAAAATAGTCTTCATCCTTCAACAAATATTCAAAATCTTCCATGAAAAGATCAGAAATATTTTCTAGTTTTTTATCATATTTTTTACTATTTTTCTCATTATCTTCTAATAAATCAAAATTTTCTATGAAGAATTTAGTAAGAACTATATCTGGTTCGGAATTCAATAAAACATTCTTTATAGAGTCATTCTTCTTCCATAGGACATCCTTTATAAATGATGCAATGTCAATCTCTCCTTTGCTTTCATCCCCCTCACTCAGGGGTAAATAGGAGAATAATTGAGGGGATAAGATTTCCAAATCACCTTCGGGATAAACATATTCCAGTAACATATTCTTGAATTTATTCTTCAATTCAACATCACCAAATTCCAAGTTCTTGTTTTCTAACATATTCTCAATAGATGATTTTATAGAATAATCATCTTCAAGCTTCTTGTCCGTTATTAAACGACAAAACTCTCCCGTCACGCCATCGAATCCTTTTCTGAATTTAGCCCTTTCCGGATTTCTGGTGGTGAACGGAAATAAATTGACCTTTTTACCCTTGTTGTGTTTAAACTTACTATCGTAATTTAAGTATTTTTTTAATTTATCTAATCTTTTGTCGAACATATCAACACTCCTTAAAATTAAAGAATTCAAAGGTGAGGTTGTTGGGACTGGAGAGGAAATCAATGA
>CAZOSQ010000066.1:0-11792 GCA_964582245.1 uncultured Bacteroidales bacterium
AAGAAAATGCTTATAAATAAAAAAAGGGTTGATGTGATTGGTTTGGGTGGAATTTCTTCAAGAAATATAATCGAGGCTCTTAAGCTTGGACTAGACGGGGTGGCATTACATGGTGACCTTTGGCAAGAGAACCATTTAAAGGATGCGAGGTTATTAGCTGATTACTTCATTAAATTCAAAGAGAAATGTTTAAATCCAGACCCTATGTATTAAGTATCGCTGGTTTTGACCCTAGCGCTGGAGCAGGGGTATTAGCGGATATTAAAACATTCGAATCTTGTAAAAGCTATGGTTTTGGTATTTGTTCGGCACTTACTTTCCAAAATGATGAAGAATTCAAAGGACTACAATGGATACCGGTGAATGATATCATGGGGCAACTGGAATTACTCGCTAAAAAATATTCTATACAAGCTATTAAAATTGGGATCATAGAAAATTTGACCGTGTTGGATACAATAATAAATTCACTTCATTCTTATTCACGGGGTATACCTATTATTTGGGATCCTGTACTGGGTGCATCCGCGGGTTACCAATTTCATAATTTTTTTGATGAAAAGATATTGCATACCATTCTTCAAAAAATCACGCTGGTTACACCCAACTTGGAAGAAGCTTCTTTACTTTTCCCCCCGGGGTGTAACCATGTTAACTTATTACAAGAATACCAGCAAGAAAAAAATATTTGCAACATTTTGTTAAAAGGAGGGCATGCCAAGGGGGGAGAAAAAAAAGATATTTTAATTGAACCTGGTAAAATAACTACGTTTTCGGGACGTGCTTACAAAGGATATGAAAAACATGGAACAGGATGCGTTTTATCTTCAGCCATAACTTCTCATTTAGCCGGTGGTAATTCGTTACCTGTAGCATGCAAGAAAGCTAAAAAATATATTCACTCGTTCATTAAAAGTAACAAGACGAAACTAGGATATCATCCATGATAGAAAAAAGAATGAAAAATATTGAAAACCTACAGTATATAACACCTTCAAACCCGGTTGAAAAAATCCCGGGACTGGTGGAAAAAGTTTGTCAAGGAGGATGCCGGTGGATTCAATTGCGAATGAAGCACCATGCGGTGGAGGATGTTGAAGAAGTCGCCGGTATTGTAAAAGAAATATGGCACCGATACCAGGCGGTTTTCATTATAAACGATCATGTGAAAGTAGCCGAAAAAATAGATGCAGATGGAGTTCATTTAGGTAAAAAGGATATGAAAAGTTCCGAAGCAAGAAAAATCCTTGGAGAGAAAAAAATTATAGGCTGTTCAGCCAATACCATCGAAGATATTGAAAAAGTTATTTCCACCGGGATTGACTATGTTGGTGTAGGACCTTTCCGGTTCACGGAAACAAAAGAAGGACTTGATCCTGTCTTAGGAAACGAGGGTTATCTTAAAATCATGAAATGGTATAAAGAAAAAAAATATAAACTACCTTTAATAGCCATTGGGGGGATCAAAAAAAATGATATTGCAGGGCTTCTTTGTACAGGAATAAATGGTATTGCCGTATCTTCTGTAGTATCTAATGCAAAGGAAGTACCTGAATGCATGAAAGACTTATTAAATGAAATAAAACGGTCAAAAAAATAGGATAACATATGAAAGATTTGATTATTGCCGGAAAAAAATTCACATCACGATTGTTTACAGGCACTGGAAAATTTAATGCAAACCAGGTGATGCGAGATGCATTATTGGCTTCGGGAAGTGAACTTGTAACTGTTGCCCTTAAACGTGTGGATGTCAAGAATGCGGAAGATGACATGTTAAAAAACCTTCAACACGAACAGTTTAACTTATTACCCAATACTTCCGGGGTAAGAAATGCCAACGAAGCCATATTTGCCGCTCAACTAGCGAGAGAGGCCCTAGGCACCAATTGGCTTAAGCTGGAAATTCATCCTGATCCCCGTTACTTGCTCCCGGATCCATTGGAAACTTTGCGGGCAACCGAGAAATTGGTTAAATTAGGTTTTATCGTTCTACCTTACGTGCAAGCTGATCCCGTGTTATGCAAACAATTAGAAGAAGCGGGTGCCGCCACCGTTATGCCATTAGGTTCACCTATAGGAAGCAACAAAGGTTTAAGAACGAAAGATTTTATTCAAATAATTATCGAACAAAGCAATGTCCCTGTAGTGGTTGATGCAGGAATAGGTGCACCTTCGCATGCGGCAGAAGCTATGGAATTGGGAGCTGATGCCGTATTGATTAACACTGCTATAGCCGTTTCCGATGACCCCGTAAAAATTGCAAAAGCATTTAGATTGGCTGTTGAAGCTGGTAGAATGGCCTTCGAGGCTAAATTGGGCAGCACATCAAATACAGCAGTGGCAAGTAGCCCGTTAACAGCCTTTCTTGAAAAGGATGACAAGATTTAATGCAACCTCGAAAACGCAGTACTTTTCCTCTTGAAAATAGATTAGATACCGGGATATTAAAAATAGCCATATGAATACATTCGCAGAAATAATCCATGAATATGATTGGGAAAAATTAAGAAACAGTATTTACAGCAAAACATCTATGGATGTAAAAAAATCCTTGGAAAAAGACAAATTGGATCTTGAAGATTTTAAGGCATTATTATCCCCTGCCGCTGCTGATCATCTTGAGCATATGGCTTACTTAAGCAACAAGAAAACGTTGAAGCGTTTTGGTAAAACCATGCAAATGTACATCCCGTTATACCTATCCAATGTTTGCCAAAATACTTGTACCTATTGTGGTTTTAGTGCAAAAAATCATATTCAAAGAAATGTTTTATCACCCGAAGAAGTTCTTGATGAAGTCAAAGCAATCAAAAAAATGGGATTTGACCACTTACTGCTTGTAACAGGCGAAGCATCCCATAAGGTGGGAATAGAATATTTCAAGGAGATCATGAAAATGGTTCGTCCTTATTTTGCACAAATTTCAATGGAAGTACAACCTTTAGAAGAAAATGAGTATAAAGAATTAATTTCATTAGGTTTAACCAACGTATACATTTACCAGGAGACTTATAACTCGAAAAATTATAACCTCTACCACCCTTCAGGAAAAAAAGCTGATTTTAAATACAGGTTAGAAACCCCTGACCGTCTTGGCCGGGCTAAAATCTATAAAATTGGACTGGGGGTTTTGCTAGGTTTAGAAGATTGGAGAACGGACAGCTTTTTCACGGGAATTCACTTAAGATATTTACAAAAACGATATTGGCAAACCAAGTATTGCATATCATTCCCGAGAATTCGGCCGGCAGAAGGAATTAGTAGCCCTTCTATCCTAGTGTCAGAAAAAGAACTTGTACAATTAATATGCGCCTACAGGTTATTTGATGAGGACTTGGAACTTTCATTATCCACCCGCGAGTCATCAATATTTAGGAACCATGCACTAAAATTAGGTATTACATCCTTTAGCGCTGGATCAAAAACTTATCCAGGGGGGTATGCAAAGGTAAATCCTACCCTTGAACAGTTTGAAGTTGGCGATAACAGGTCTCCTCGAGAAATAGCCGCTTTGATACGATCTCAAGGATACGAAGTTGTTTGGAAAGATTGGGATCCTGTTTTACAATAGTATTGAATGCGAATGAAATATAGGAGGATCTACTTAATAATATACTGGTTAATTATAACTATGCCATTTGATATTAAGAGTAACCTTTATTTTACATAATAATAATGTATACCATCGGTTCGAATGAACCATTCCTACAAGGTTATTATCTTAGAATTTATAAGTTGACTTGAAGGAATGGGTTCTTTTATTTCTCCAGGATAACCAATTGCAACAATAGCTTCAACTTTAATATTTTCTTGTAGTCGCAATAAATTTCCCAAGTATTCCCTTGATGTGATGTTTTCCTCATGGAAACGATTCCTTATTTGTATCCAACAACTTCCTAATCCTAGTGACTGGGCCGTGAATTGTAAAAGAATTGACGCTATAGATGCATCTTCCACCCAAACATCAGATTTTTTGGAATCAGCACACACAACAACTCCCAAGGGAGCGTTCTTTAAAAAAGAGGAACCATGTTTTTTGGCCAATGATAACTGAGCCAGCAATTCTTTATTCTCTATGAAGATAAATTCGCAAGGTTGCAGGTTACGGGATGTGGGGGCTCTTAACACTGTTTCTTTTAACAGGTCTATTTTTTCGCTTTCAATTTTAGTTTCAGCGAATTTCCTAATGCTACGACGATTTCTTATCAATTCAATCATAAGTGTATAATAATATTTTATTACCTAATTTGTCTCTTGTATCAAAAATAGAAAAATCAAGCGGAACAACAATAAAATTTCCCAGTTGTACCAAAAAGATCATAAAATTCCTTATAAAAATATCAAATACCCATAAAAATCATTCTTTATTTGTACCTGAACCCACCATTTTTTGAAAATCAAAAAAAACACAAATTGACATCTTATAATTTATAAGAAATAATAGAATTTAATTTACATTTTATTACTTTTTATGCATGTTTATTTGTTATTAAAAATTATAAACCTATATTATTTTACTATTTATTTTTATAAAATCAATTATTAATACTCAAACGTCAAAATTACCAGCAATTATTATTCAAATTTATATAAAAATAGCAGGAGTTTATAAAAAATACCCACTAATTATATTTTTTATGCTATTTTTTCTATTCTTACATTTTTTAAGGGGGTTTTTATATTTTTTTTTACTTTTTTTTCATTTTTACCCTATTTTTTTTGGGGGGTATAATTATTTTTTATAATTTTGATCTAACAATTAAACATTATTTTTTTCACTAATTAAATTTTTACAATTATGAAACGATTTACGAGTTTTTTGACCGCAATTATTTTAGCGGGTTTTTTTTCAGTAAGCATGCTTCATGCACAAGAAGCGGGTACGGGAATGGTATCTAAAACAGAGAATCCATTCAGTGTAGGTGCAGATGTATATAGTAGTTATGTATGGCGTGGTGTTAAATTCTCGGGTCCATCATTTCAACCTTATTTGGAAGCCAGTTTTGGAAATTTCACGATAGGATCTTGGGGATCATTTGATTTCATCGGGGGGTTTGCGGAAGCTGACATCTATGCTTCTTACGCTTTTGATTTCGGTCTAAGTCTAGGGGTTACTGATTATTATTATCCCGGAACTTCTTATTTCGAGTTTTCTGATTCTTTAGGAGCTCATGCTTTAGAAATAAATGCAGGTTATGAAATTGGTGGCTTGTCCATCGGCGCAAACTATATCGTAAATGAAGCTGGAGGTGCTGCTTCTGCTGGTGGTGACATGTACTTTGAATTAGGCTATTCATTCGATAACTTCTCCTTATTCGTTGGAGGTGGTGACGGATGGCACACTAGTGATGGCGAATTTATGATTACAAACGTAGGAATCAGTAGTGAAAAAGAAATTAAAGTTTCAGAAACATTTTCTTTACCGGTGAGCGGTGCAGTAATACTTAACCCTGAAATGGAACAATTCTTTGTTGTTGTAGGAATATCCTTCTAAGGATTACAAAATCATGAATAAATATAAATTAGACCATGAAAAAAATTGAAGCAATCATTAGGAAAACCAAGTTTGAAGAAGTTCAGAATGCTTTAAACGAGGTAGGAATAGATTTCTTCTCCTACTGGGAAGTCCGGGGAGTCGGAAAATCAAGGGAAGAAAGAGTATACAGGGGTGTCATGTATGATACCAGTACTATCGAAAGAATAATGATCTCCCTCGTGTTAAGGGATAAAAACCTTCAGAAAACTGTGGACACAATTATCAAATCTGCTGGAACCGGTGCGATAGGCGATGGGAAGATTTTCGTGTACGACATCAGCGAATCCTTTAGGATCCGCACCGGGGAAAGCGGGGATAAATCCCTTTATATTGAAGGAGAAGAAACTTAATATTCATCATCACATCATTGTTAAAAAAATAATAAAAATTAGCCATGGAAGAAATTTATTCAATATCATTAAACAACGTGTGGATATTACTAGCCACATTCCTGGTCATGTTTATGCAACCAGGGTTCGCAATGGTCGAAGCCGGATTTACCAGGTCGAAAAATACCGCCAACATATTAATGAAAAACCTCATGGACTTCTCAATAGGGGCAATGGTTTATTGGTTAATTGGCTATGGTATTATGTATGGAACATCAATTGGCGGTCTTATCGGAAATCCCTTTGATGGATTATTTGCCTTCAATGATAATGGGTTTGGCGATTATTCCAATAAGGCCGATATCATGTTCCAAACAGTATTTGCCGCTACTGCTGCAACCATAGTATCAGGAGCTATGGCAGAAAGAACCAAGTATGGTGCTTATCTTTTGTTCAGCCTATTTGTCACCTTAATCATTTATCCTATTTCAGGGCATTGGTTATGGGGAGGTGGTTGGTTAGCCGAAATTGGTTTTCACGATTTTGCCGGTTCCACTCTCGTTCATTCAGTAGGTGCATGGGTTGGATTAGCTGGTGCCAGTGTTATAGGAGCCAGGATAGGAAAATATGATTCTAAAGGTAAACCAAAAGCTATCCCCGGGCATAATTTGGCCATGGGAGCCCTGGGGGTTTTCATCTTATGGTTTGGCTGGTTTGGTTTTAACCCGGGTTCTGTTTTGGCTGCTTATGGCGAAGATGCCGCCCTTAGTGTTGCTCATGTCGCTTTAACAACCAATCTCGCTGCTGCAGCCGGGGCTATAGTTTCCATGTTTGTTTCCTGGAAAAGGTACAAGAGACCTACCCTTTCCTTATCATTAAACGGTGCTTTGGCTGGATTGGTAGCGATTACCGCCGGAACAGATTTAGTAACTCCCTTTGGAGCCATATTGATAGGTGCAAGTGCAGGATTCATCCTTATATTCAGTGTTGAGTTTTTTGATAAAATAGCAAAAATAGATGACCCTGTAGGTGCTATTTCTGTACATGGCGTCTGTGGAGCCTGGGGTACTTTAATGGTTGGTGTTTTTGCCAATGGATCATTGGAAGATGGTACCTTGGGGTTGCTTTACGGTGGTGGAATAGACCTGTTAATTTCCCAAGTAATAGGTGTTGTTGCAGTAGGTGCTTGGGCTATTGTCACTGGTTTTATCTTATTCAAAATACTCAAAGCAACCAATGGTTTACGAGTTTCTAAAAGAATTGAAGAAGAAGGCCTTGATGTTTATGAACACGGGGAGAGTGCTTATAATTTATAGATAACTACACAAATAGTGTTATTAGAAATTGTATTTCCGGGACTGTCTAATTAGACAGTCCCTTTTTTTGGGAAAAATTTTTGGAGTATTTAATTTCAGGACTCCTTACTTGTCGCAAAAAGAAATAGCGGAAAATTAAAGATTTTTAAATCTACTTTTTTTATTCACCGCCGCGGCGGTTCACTGTATAGATTGCGAACGTAAATACCTGGTTATATACATCTTGACATTCGTTATTATCCTTGTTAATTTTTATTAAAAAAGCTGAAAAATCCGCAAATTCAAAATGCGAATCATTTATTCTAAAATGTTGATTTTCAACGTTTAGGTCAAGAGTTCTGAATTTTATTATTGCCAAAAAAAGGCCATCTTTTTGATGACCTTTCCTCTTTAAAAAAATTATTTACCATTTTCCAGATTTACTAAGACTAGGTTTTGGGTATTCTTTCAACTCTTCCAAATATTGAAAAAGTTCTGAATCTTTCATTTCATGTTTTTTTAATTCACCGCTAAGGTACTTATCATAGCCTACCAAGTCCATTAAACCGTGTCCACTAAAATTGAACAATATTACCTTTTCCTTTCCTTCTTCTTTTGCTTTCAATGCTTCTTGGATAGTAGCAGCTATAGCGTGGGTGGTTTCAGGGGCAGGCAATATACCTTCAGTACGCGCAAATAAAACACCTGCTTCATAACATTCTAGCTGGTCAAGAGCACGTGGAGACATTAGTCCTTCAACAACAGCTTGGCTTACCAAGGGAGCCATTCCATGGTATCTTAATCCACCAGCGTGAATTGGTTCCGGGATAAAGCTATGTCCAAGGGTATACATGGGTAACAATGGGGTCATTTTTGCAGTATCTCCATGATCATATAAGAATGGGGCTTTGGTCAATGTAGGGCATGAGGCGGGTTCAACCGGTATAACTTCAATCTCTGCTCCATTGATTTTATCATTCACAAAAGGAAAGGAGATTCCTGCAAAATTGCTTCCACCTCCTGCACAACCGATGACTATATCAGGTTTATTAATCCCTACCTTTTGCAATTGTTTCTTTGCTTCAAGCCCGATAATCGTTTGGTGAAGCATCACGTGGTTTAATACGCTTCCCAATGAATACCTGGTTTGGCCGGTAGTGTCACTTACAGCAGCCTCGATTGCTTCACTTATTGCTATACCAAGACTTCCGGGAGTATTGGGGTATTTCTCTAAAATATCTCTTCCTGCTTTTGTTTCATTACTGGGACTAGCAATACATTTGCCCCCGTACGCCTGCATTAATAATTTTCTAAAAGGTTTTTGATCAAAGCTAATACGAACCATAAAAACTTTGCATTCAAGCCCCAGCAATGAACAAGCAAAAGAAAGTGCACTCCCCCATTGTCCCGCACCTGTTTCAGTGGTCAATTTTTTAATACCGAACTCCTTGTTATACCATGCCTGGGCAACGGCTGTATTCGGTTTATGACTTCCTGCAGGGGAAACACTTTCATTCTTATAATAAATTTTTGCAGGTGTTCCAAGGGCTCTCTCCAAATGAATAGCCCTATGCAATGGACTGGGACGCCACCTAGCCAATAGCTCCAAAACGCCTTGCGGGATATCTATCCAACGTTGCGTGCTAGCTTCTTGTTCAATAAGATTCATTGGAAAAACCGGGGCCAACATATCGGGAGTTATTGGGTTTCCATCCGGTCCTAAAGGAGGTTGCATGGGTGTCGGCAGGTCTGCCGCTAAATTGTACCATTGTCGAGGCATTTCATCCTCGTTAAGAAATATTTTTGTAGGTTCGCTCATGAGATATATTTTTATGATTTTATAATTAATAGATTATGAGCGACAATATACCATTTTTTTGTAAAAATTCACATTTGTAAAGAAAAAAAGTTAATATTAAAGGGTTAATTTTTGTCCCGGGAAAAAAATTAACCTTCATTGAAAAAAACCGTAATAAATTATATACAAATCCACCTACTTTAAGGGGATTTATTTATAATCATTGCAACGGCAAAAACAAAAAAGAACATGTCTTGGCCTAATAGGTCAGGCTTTACATGACCCTAATTCATTAAAGACCCCACACCTAATTTCTGGTGCAATGCCACAGAAGCCTGGTAAGCAAACATTTTTATCAAGTCTTTTTCTTCTATAACTTGTTCATTTTTTGTTAAGATGCAAATGCTTCCATATACGTTTTCTTTATATATCAAACGGATAAAATACATCTTGTTAAGTAAGAACCATCTCTTTGCGGTAACGATTTCCTTCATATCCAAAGAAAGGAATCCAGGCAAAGCTTCATCAAAAGAAAACTCCTGTAATTCTCGGTAATACTTGCTTTTATTTTCGGTAAAAATCATTTCCCGGAAAATTTCCCTCCACTCACTATCCCCGGTAATATCAGCGTTTAATCCTATAATACTGGCCGGTTTATAATTATCTTGACCTGGGCGATAGGTATTGACAAGAACTATCACATCATCAAAGAGGCTAAAAACACTTCGGGCTATGTAATTATAAATGTCTCCTTTATCAATCTGCAAATAGTTTAAAGCTGTTGCACTTAAAAATTTGACATTATTCAAGTAACCTCGTTGTTTCTTTTCTGTTTTTTTCTGTTCAGAAACATCCATGATGATACCTTTTAATCCATTTATACCATCCTTGTTAAAAGTAAGATTTCCATATATCAAACCGGGAAAAGTACCACCCGGTCTTTTAAAGTTAAATGAGAGACCAAAGATTTCCTCTCCTGCTACAGCCCTATTAAATATATCTTTAAAACTTTCTTTTTCCTCATCTTGAATAAGATCCACTATATTAATGTATTTGTTCAAATCATCTTTCCTAATGTTGAAAAGGTTCATTCCCACATGATTCATGTACGTAATCTTTCCATACATATTCACCTCAAAGACAATTTGATGAAGCATTTCTGCCAACTCCTTGTACCGCCTTTCGCTTTCCTTATTATTATTTTCTATTTTTTTCCTATCCGATATGATCCTGGAATTTATTACTATCCCATTAATCATGGGGTGCTTTATATGATTCGTGATGATACTTTCCACATATTCCCATTCTTCATGTTTGTTTTCTAACCTGCACTCGTATAAAACTTGCTGATCAGGGAATTTACATATTTCTTTTATTTTTTCATCCAGGTAATCTTTATCTTCAGGGTGTACAATATCCATTATACTCATAGTGTCTCGGATATTACCAAACAAACTGGTGAATTTTGGATTATTGTAGGAAATTCCTCCATCTTTATTAATCACCAAAATTAGATCGGAAGAATTTTGTACGAGAGCCTTAAATCGTTCATCTTTTCGCTTGATGATTTCTTCCTTTTTCCTTTGCTCTTCCAAGTTCACCATAATCCCCCTTAGTCCTATAATCTTATGTCCGTCTTTTATAAAAGACATATGTACCAAGACCGGTATTATCTTGCCGTCCCTTATTTTAATCCTGTATTCCCTTGCCCCGGGTTTTCTCTTACTTGTGATTTCTTTCAGCCGGCAAATCATCTTTTCTTTCTCTTCTAAATCAACGATATCATAAAAATAGACACCCCTATGGATATCATTCTTACCCAAACCAAACAACTCATTCCCACTTTTATTGACATAAAGAATTTGTCCATCGAGGTTCATTTCAAAGATAACCTCGGGCAACAATTCGGATAAATCTTTAAACCTCTTTTCGCTAATGATCAATTTTTGTTCAGCTTCTTTACGCTTTGTGATTATCCTTGAATTCAATATTATTCCATGGATGGAAGGATTATTTAAGTGATTAATTGCAATAGTTTCTACATGTTCGTAACTAGCTTGACAGTTTTGTATTCTATATTCAAAAGACACACGGGATGCCTTTTCTTGTATAATGCTTTTAATCTTTTGCATAACCCTCTCCCTATCTTCCGGGTGCAACAGATCTACCACTTTTTTATAGTTCATAACCCTATTGCTTTCAATGGGTAGTTTATGTAGGATCTCTTGATCCTGGAAATTCAGGTTAAAACTGGTATCCAATAATGAAATGATATCCGAAGAATGTTCGACCAAGGATTCGATTTTCTTCACGTTTTTTTCCAATTGTTCGCTCACTTGTTTTTGATCCGTAATATTTACGGCTATTCCACGAATTACCCACTCATCTTTATTTTTCCTTACAAGGCTAGAATAGGCTTTTAAAAATATTTCTTCTCTTCGGCTGGTCTTTAACTTGTATATGCTGCCACTAATATTTCCATTGGAAATTAACTTATCAATGTTTTGCAAAAGAAGCTCTTGATTTTCACCATCACTAATATCATCAATATAAACTCCATTAATAAATTCTTCGCTTGTAAAGCCGAATGTTTCTAATGCTGCTTTATTGGCATAAGTAAACTGCTTGTCTTGGTTCAATTCAAAAATTATTTCCGGCAAACAATCGGCTAATTCCTTGTATTTTTCTTCACTCTCCCTTAATTTTGAAATCAGATCTTTTTGGTTTGTAATGTCTTTTGCAATTCCACATATTCCAATTATGTTATTGTGGATATCTTTAAGGGGTACCTTCAAGACAAGAAAATACTTAATGGAATCCTGCACTGGCAT
>CAZOSQ010000067.1:0-11727 GCA_964582245.1 uncultured Bacteroidales bacterium
GGAAGAGATATAGAAAATGAAGATTTTGTAAATTGTCCGAATTGGCTGCCTTTTCGCGTAAGAATAGACAAAGAAGATTGGTTAGATATTAATAAAATTAAAATTATTTCTTTCCACCGACAATTGAACTTTAAAAATGGGGTGCTTTCCAGGAAAATAATAATCCAGGATATGCATGGAAGGGAAACTGAAATTTTATCCGAGAGGTTAGCAAGTATGGCTAATCCTCACCTAGCTGCTTTACGGTACCAGTTAAAGCCTCTTAATTACTCCGATCAAATAATAGTTCAAGCAGGACTTGATGGTAATATCATCAATGACAACGTTGCGCGTTATAAACAATTAAATCAAAACCACTTGAGACCAGTTCATGAAGGTTCAAACCAAAACCTTTCCCACGTAGTTGTAGAAACTACCACATCCAATATAAAAATTGCCGAATTTCAAAAAATAAATGTCTTTTTAAATGATGAGCCATTAAATCCAAATTTTTACAATGAAAAAAATAAGGGCAAGGTATTTACAGGATTCCAACAAAAAGTGGAGGAAGGAAATACATTGACTGTAGAAAAATTGGTTTCATTGTTTACTTCTAAGGAAGATGATGTTGAAGATCCTGTTAAGGCCGGGGAAAACACTATAATGAGCATCAATTCTTTTGAAGAAATATTAGAACAATCATCCAAGAGTTGGGAAGAAATCTGGAAAGAAATAGATATTGAATTAGAAGGTGATACATTTTCGCAAAAACTATTACGACTGCATTTTTATCACCTGATGTGCACTACATCCCCCAATTCTACAAAAAATGATGCAGGAATACCTGCCCGTGGTCTTCATGGCGAAGCTTACAGGGGACATATTTTTTGGGACGAAATTTACCTGTTCCAATTATACAACATGCATTATCCAGATGTAGCAAAAGCCGTTTTAATGTATCGCTATAGACGATTGAATAAAGCAAAAGAATATGCAAAGCACTATGGTTATGAGGGTTCCATGTGGCCATGGCAAAGTGGTAGCGATGGTGGAGAGGAGACCCAAATTCTTCATCTAAACCCATTTTCTGGTGAATGGGGGCCTGATTATAGTTCGTTGCAAAGGCATATTTCCATAGCAGTTGGATATTCAGTATGGGAATACATATGGACTACGAAAGATCAAAATTTCATGGAGAATGAAGGGGGAGAAATGTTACTGGAAGTATGTAGATTTTGGGCCAGCCACACTAGTTTTGATAAAAAAACTGGAAAATATTCCATTAGCAATGTCATGGGTCCAGATGAATTCCATGAAAAGTATCCCGGTGCCGAACAGGGTGGATTAAAAGACAATGCCTACACGAATATTATGGTTGTATGGCTTTTGAAAAAAGCTTTCCTGCTTTTATCCATGATTTCTGAAGAGAAAAAAAATAACCTTGAGAAAAAAATTAATCTAACGGAAAAAGAAATAGAAAGATGGAAAGAAATTTCCCATAAAATGAATATAATCATATCGGATGAAGGAATAATTTCACAATTTGATGGTTATTTTGATTTAAAAGAACTTGATTGGGATGGTTACAAGAAAAAATATGACAACATCTACAGGATGGATAGGATTCTTAAAGCAGAAGGAAAATCTCCCGATGATTATAAAGTAGCCAAACAAGCCGATACCCTCATGGTATTTTATAACCTCGACATAAGTGAAGTAGATTCCATACTTGCGGAACTTGGCTATAATCCTCCACCAGGTTACGTTCAGAAAAACTTGAAATATTACTTGCAAAGAACATCACATGGTTCAACGTTAAGTCGTGTAGTTCATGCTTACCTGGCCGGTATGATTGGTGAGGATAAACTGGGTTGGGAACTTTATTCGGATGCCCTTGCCAGTGACTTTAATGATATACAAGGCGGAACCACCGGTGAAGGAATTCATTGCGGGGTAATGGGAGGAACAATTCTTATTGCAATAACAGCCTATGGTGGAATTAATTTCAGATCAGAATATCTTAAAATTAATCCAAATCTTCCCGAAAAATGGAAAAAATTAAAATTTAACTTTTCTTTCCGTGAAAATCATTATTATTGTGAAATAAAAAAAGGGACTATAAAATTAAAATATATTGGATCAAAAGACAAGAATAATATTATATATATTGGAGATAAGTCCCATGAAATAGTAGATGGGAAGGAGTATGAATTTAATTATTGATTTATAATGCTAGGAGATGTTTTACTCATAACCGAGGTACATAAAGAAGCTGCACGTGAAATAAAAAATGTTGCATTAAAAGATTGGGAAGCAAAAAGAAAAAAATACAGTAATGAATATTACCGCTATATAGTAGCAATTTCGGGGGAATCAGGTTCTGGAAAATCAGAACTCTCTCATTCATTAAGTAAGTTTTTTAAAGAAGACGGGATTCGTGTTAAGATTTTACACACGGATAATTATTATAAAATTCCTCCCATGTTACGTGCCGAATGGAGAAATACAAAAGGCCTTCACACTGTCGGTCTAAGTGAATACAATTGGGACTTAATTGATGAAAATATTGATGATTTCAAAAATGGAAGAAAGGCTAAGATGCCATGCATCGATATTATACCCGAACAGGTAGATCAATTGATAACTGATTTTGATTCTATCCAGATGTTAGTAATTGATGGACTTTATGCTATTAATGTTAACCAGGTAGATTTGAAGATATTTATCGAACTTACCTACCATGAAACGAAAATGGCCCAAATAACCAGGATGAAGGAACCGATGAATCCTTATAGAAAAGAAGTATTGGAAAGAGAACACCAATCGGTTAATTCTTTAAAACATTTAGCTGATTATTACATAGATAAGAATTATGATCTTGTAAAGGCTAAGAAACCTGATTCGCCTAGTACTGAGTAACAACACCAATTCAAAAATGGAAAAATGACCGGTAATTTACAGGTTCACTGTAAGTATTTATCGGTCTTTTTTAATCATTGAAAATCACTAAGGAATAGAGCAGAAATTAGTTGGTTACTTAAACTATAGGTAACTAAAAAATATGCTTCAATCATTTATCCCCCTGTTTACAAAAAAATGGGTATTCATCTATAGAACCTATCTATTAATCAAGTATTTTTAAAATTAAACAATAATTCGTAATAATTCGTACATTTAATTATTATTTTTTTGTTTTATTTATATAAATTTGTTTCATCTTTTTCTACAAAACAAAAAACACTATTATTAACGTATAATTTTATTATCTTGAATACCTTAAATGAAAATACTCGATTAAAAGAAATCCGAAAAAGGCTTGGTTTTACCCAAAAAGAATTTTCAAATAATATAGGAATCAAGCAAGGTTCTTATTCGGATATTGAAAGAGGAAAAGTAGGCATTTCCTCTAATTTAATGAGAAATCTTGTTATAAAATACCGGATTAATCCCACCTGGCTATATGAAGGCAGAGGGAAACAATTTCTTGAAGAAGATATTCAAAAAAGCATAACGGGCGTCTTGGAAGAAGAACCTATCTATCATAACCATGCTATAACAAGAACTTGCCAAAGATGTAATGAAATGGAAAAACTTATTGAAGCACATATCCAAACCATAGAAACCCAAAAGGAATATATTAATTCTTTAAAAATGCTTATAGATCATTTAAAAAAGGAAGATCAAGGAAAATAATTTCTTTCTTACGATTAAATCCCTTAACTTTTACATCCTACACCCATTTACATATAAAACAAGAATATTTTCATTATTTTTAGCTTTAGCCAATTCCAGGTAGATTTATCACGATGGATATACCATGCCTTGAATTTAAGCAGGTTTAATTGTAACATGTTTTTTATTTTTAAATTCAGGAACTAAACCTATTTCAATAATCTTGTTATAGGATTCAATCTTTATTTCCATTAAAAATAAAAGAGGATAATGTTTTTATTTATAAGTTATAGAAAAGATTAGGTTCTTGTATAACTGAATCCGAAGGAGCATTGATTGAATTGGACTTTAAAGGGGGGGCGAAAAAAATGTTATTGGTAACAATGGCATTTCCATCTTTAATATCAATTGGATTAGGGCAATTGTAAAATGCATTATACTTAATAACTGCTTTATTAGATGAACCCGGGAATTTAATAGCCGAAAGTTTAATATTCAAGAACTTATTGTTGTTAATTTGTAAATGGTGGTCAATTTCATGAGAATATATAGCATGATGTCCTGCATCCTTGAAAACGTTATTTTTTATAATTATTCCCCTTGAAGTTCCCTTTAAATATATCAAGGAGTGATTTTCAAAACTTCCAATAAATGTATTATTCTCTATAATGCAATTATCATCACCATCACTTTCAACGATAATGCAAAACTTGTTCCCGGTACTGGAATGATCAAGTACATTATCATGAATATTAACTCCTGAACAAGTACTACTTATTTGTATACAATCTCCACCCGAGTATGACTCATCTTTGTTGATTAAATATTTCTTATTCACATCATAAATTTGGCAATGCCCGATTTCAATTTCATTTACTCCCTTGGTATAAATCCCATCATCCCCAGTTCCAAATATTTTTGTATATAGTATTTTAATACCCGACCAGTTATCGATTAATCTTATCCCCCATTCTGAATTCATAAGAATTAAGCTATCAATTAGAATGTTGTTGGAATTCTTTCCCCGTCCCCTTATACAACTGGTAGCCCTTGGTGATTTAATTTCTAAATTTTGTATTGTCACATTTTGAAGATTTGCAAGATCAATGGTATGCTTAAATCCTGTATAATAAATAATTGCCTTCCTCCCTTCTCCATATGAGCCAATTTTTATATTATTTTTTGTTGGAACTATTGGGATTTTGATGGTATCTATGGTTCCCCTCTTTTGCAAATATGTTGTGTTTTCTTTCCAAGAAACCATTGACCATGAAACTAAAATGGTTTTGTTAGAAGCTTTTCCATAAGAATAATTGCTACCAGGAACGATAAAAACGGTATCCTGTCCATTAAGAATAGGAATTATAATAAAAAGAAAGATTAACATGATAATTGTCTCCTTTTTATTTTTACGCCTAAAATGGGGCTTCAATTGATTGGATAAAATCATGGTCCTATTTTTAATTCATTCAAATGTAAAAACACCCCTATTGCTTTAAAAGTTTTTGAATTGAATCACTTTTAAGAATGAAAATATGTCGCATTACCATATCAAATAGCTATAAATTAGTTATATTTGATTTAAATGATTAAATAGTCAACAACTTGGGTATTAAAGAACGTAAAATACGAGAAAAAGAGATTCTTAGGGAAAAAATGCTTAATGCAGCGGCTGAATTGCTGGTAAAAGATGGGTTTGAAAATCTTTCCATAAGGAAAATTGCCAAAAAAATTGAATATTCTCCAGCCTTAATTTATCATTATTTTAAGGATAAGTCCGATCTCGTTGTTCAACTTGTTAACCAAGGATTTGATAGTTTCTTAAAACAAGTAGACAAGATCCCCGGGGAGATAAAGAAAAATCCGGAAGAGCATTTAAAGGAGTTCCTCTCAGCACTAGTGAAAGTAGGGATAGAATTTCCTAATCATTATAAAGCTATTTTTATTAATTACCTGGAAGAAAAAATAAGTGGTAGTTATTTTGCCGAGAGTGGCAAAAGAGAAGAGGGATTCATTCTTCTTGTCCAAATTGTAGAAGAAGGAATGTCAAGGGGAATTTTTAAAGAAATTCATGTAATATCGACTGCCCAGGTGGTTTGGTCTTCTGCCCATGGATTAATTCTCACCCTGGTTGCCCAACAAGATATTCCCAAGAATAAAAAAAAGATGATTATTTCTAGCTTTATTGACTTAATTGTAAATGGTTTAAAGAAATAGTAATTTTTGTTCATTATCTTACCAAGAACTATTTCCTTTACCATTTAATATCAGTCATTTTTGATTAACTCATATATAGCTTTTACCAAAGATGAAATATGATCGTAATAAATTCCATTTATTCCTAATTTATTGGCCATCATAACATTATTTATGTCATGATCGATAAAAACAGTATTACCGGGAGATATGCCTTGGTCTTCCATTATATCCTTGAGAATCCTAGGATCTTCTTTTCCCATTTTCATGCTTGATGAAAAATATGTTTGATGAAATAATTTATCAAACTCAAATCTAGCCTCCAAATTCCCGGGTGTTATTTCAGGGTTGACTATACAAGTCAACCTTCTTTTAGTTCTTAACTGGGAAACCAGATTCATCATTGTCTTATCTTTTCTTTCCATGTTCTTAAAATATTGTTCTTCATGGTAAGAAATAGCCTTGTCAACTTGTTTGTTTTTAATTGGTAATTCTTTAAATATTTTAATATACAATTGGTTCAAATTGATTGTACCGCTTTTAGCCAAAGGTGAATTTTCATCATAAACATTTTTAAAATCTTGAGGTGAAACTTCTAAGTATTCAGCCATTTTAACCAACAGGGTATTTTCGTGCCAGGGTACCATTACCCCTTCAAATCCAAAAATGAATAATTTTATCATTTACATTTTTTTTATCCTGACCCGGATTATCCGGGATTAAAGTTAAGTGATCTTCAAAATTAGCTAATTACATGAACCCCGTAAATAATTCTTCTTATAATTATTTATAAAACCAGTGATTTGTTGCACCTGGTATCTAACTAGGAAATACTTTAATTATTTTTTGCTTCTTTTTCCCGGAACAGATTATCATTTATAGCATTTGTAGATTTTATAATCAACAAGTGTTTCAATGCAATGTACTGTAATTCAAATCTAATCATGAATATTTAATTCTAATATATAGAAAAAATTCTAAAACCTTACTAAAAAGCTATAAATAAATTTAACCAGTGATTAGGTACTTTTAAAAATTCCATTAATAAATAACGCTTAATTAACTTTTTAACTCAAATATTATTCAATTTAATTTCAATAACTGGATAATGGATCTATATCATGTGATCTTGGGATTATTATCAATTACCTTATAATTAAAATTCAACTATCACATTCATACCTTAATTAACACTAATTAATTCCACGTGAACAACAATTGTTGAATATGGCGGAACTTCTTTTTGGCCCGAGGGGCTCCGGCCTTCAGCTCCATGGGCAAGGTAATACGGTATTATTAAAGTTGCGGTTCCGCCTTCATGCATCAAGCCTATTCCTTCTTCAAATCCTTCAATCAAACCATCCTCTTTAAAGATAAAGGAAAATGGTCCATTTCCATAAGTTGATTCTATTTCCCTGCCATCTAGGAGAGTGGCTTGGTAATGTATATTTAATGTATCCCCTGACCTAGGATATACTCCTTTTCCTTCTACTGATTCAATATAATACAAACCAGAACTAGTTGTCAATAGTGATTCATTGTAAATGTTATTCTTAGAAAAATAATCCCGAATCAATTCATTTTCGTGTTTTACCGGATCTTTAATTACTTCTAATAAACGAATATCATAAATTAACGGTGTATATGGGGGAATCTGACCGAATCCTTGTCCCTCGAATGCTAAATCTGAAGGAATAATTAATTTTACACTATCACCTTCATTCATCATCAATAAACCTTCGATAATTCCCGGGATACTTTCCCATACAGCAAACTTGTGAGGACCATATAAAATAAATTCACTATATATGTCTTTTTCTATTGCTATTTTAGGATTGCTCGTGCTGAAAATCTCCCCGGAAATTAACCTTGCCTCATACTGGATTACCACGTAATCCGTTGAATCAACGATAAGTCCTTGACCTGAATCAATCCTGATAATGTACAATCCTGAAGCAGTGGGAGTAGCATTAATCTTATTTTCTTCCAGGTAATCAATAATTTCTTTTTGCTCATATACCTTTTGATCTTCTTCATTATAATCCTTAGAACAACCAGGTGAAATAAATAGAAGAACCAAAGAAAAAAGAGAACTAATTGTGTATTTAATAATGAGGTCATTACTATAATTTTTGCACAATATTAAAAATTCTAGCAATGTTTTATTTTTTATAAAATCTTTTTTCAATGAAGAATCTTTTATGTCATCATTATTTTCACCATTTCAACCAATAAGAACTCGAAATATTTTCCCAACAATTGTATAAAAGTCGATGAGAGAAAACTAAAAACATTTCATTTTGTCGTCCTAAATTGATTATCCACCCCGTATCTTCCTTCCTGGAATAATATCTGCAGACTCTTTATATAGATAATTTAAATCTAATAATAATTTAAGTTATATCAATAAGATGTTAAAAGTAGTCAAAGAGTTGCTTTTCTTCTTTCGAATTATTTAACAGCATTTTTTACTTCCAACACTTCTAATTCAAAAATCAAGGATGTATAAGGTGGTATAATTCCGGTGGATGATCCTTTTTTTCCCCACCCGAGTTGAGAAGGTAAAATAATAATAGCTTTTTCCCCTTCCTCCATTTTCCCGAAAGCTTTCTCAAGGCCATTAATTACTTGCCATTGCTGACCATATACGAATTGGAAAGGTTCTTTCCTTTTCTTGGTAGAATCGAAAAATTTACCATTTAAAAACTTACCTTCATAATGAACAGTTATGGTATCTCCTTTTCGAATCTTTTTCCCGTTTCCTTGTCTAATACGTAAAAAATATAATCCATCTTTTAAAGGATCGATTTCAATCTGTTTTTGATCTAAATATTGTCTTAAAATTACTTTCTCATATTCACCAAAATCTTCAATCCATGTTAAAAAAGCTTCTTTTTCTTTTTCATATTCTGCAACTGTCTGAATCTCTATCATCTTGATATATATCTTCATTGTCTCGGATTTATCAAGAAAATTTGGTATAGCATTCTGCAAAGTTTTATGAAAAAATTTATCAGTAGAAACAATAAAATTAGCACTTTCCTCTTGAGATAACATTAAAAAGCATTCATCAACTGACCCTTTAAATTGTGGTTCAGATATTTGAAACTTTCTTTTTCCCTTGAAAAATACAGAATCTTCCATAGTTTTGTATTGGAGATCAACTGTAATATAATCTCCCGGAACGGGTTTTCTTTTACTATCTCCAAAGGTCAGTAACTGGTAATAAATACCATGTTTAGCCTTATCATAGCCGGGATATTTATTATTAAAGAAACAAGAATTTAAAAATAGGATTATTATTATAAATGAAATTGTGTTTCTCCAAGAATATCTATATTTTGATGAAGTAATCATGCAATCAATGTCTTACATTATATATTATTATAATTTTAAAGCTTAATATCTATTTCCAGGTTACAAATTATATTTTATTAAAAATAGAATTTTTTTTCAATTTTGTCTACAAGAGACCTCTAATAATTCAACATCATATATGATCACTGCTAACCTGGGGATTTTTTTTGAATCACCTAACAAACCATGACCAATATACGGGGGTAAAATAAATTTTGCCTTATCCCCTTCCTTCATCAATAATATTCCTTGTTCTAAGCCGGGTTCAACACCACCTTGTCCAATTTTAAATGTTTTAGCTCCCAATGAATCAGAACTATAACAAAAAGTACCATCAAGAAGATGAACAGTATAATTAATAGTTGCATATTTTCCTTTTCCTGTCATTTCTCCCTGCCCTTTTTCATAGATCATATACCATAAACCTGTTTTGGTTTCTTCCATTGGCCACCCTCGCCGGGTCACGTAGCTTTCTATAATCCCGGAATATTTTTCAACAAGGCCCTTGTTAACTTTTACCAGAACTTCTTTATCGTACACGGTAGCTTCTTTTTCCTCATTTCTGCTCTTGCCATTATTACAAGAATAAAAAAAGAAAAAAAGAAAAATCCCTATAAAAATTATTTTTTTATTCATAAACCATTTTTAATCCTTGGGTTACCCGAAAAATTTGTTTTTAAAAACATTCGAATAAGTTGGCAGAAGTTTTTTAAACTTTTCAAGTACTTCGTTCATTGGCATATAAGCCTCTCCACCTGCAGCATTTTTATGTCCACCCCCATTGAAATGATCACGGGCAAAATCACTTACAGAAAAATTCCCTTTTGATCTAAACGATATTTTCACGTATCCATTATGTTCTATGAACAAAACAGCAAATTGTATCCCCCCTATAGAGAATGGTAAATTAACGAATCCTTCAGTATCCCCGGGCATAAACTGGAATTCCTTTAATTCTTGTTTTGTTAAACTAATAAAAGCTGTTCTATACTCTGGCAATACTTCTAACTTTTTGTAAAGGGAATAACCCATTAGTCGCATCCGGTGGGTAGAGAAATTATCATAAACAGACGAATAAATTTTATCTTTATCCACCCCTTTTGTAACTAAATAAGCTAAAGTGGAAAAAGTTTTTTCATCAATCATCCCATAGGTAAAGCATCCGGTGTCCGTCAATATACCAGTATATAAACATTCAGCAATAGATTTATCTACAAAATCAACTCCCCCATTTTCTTTTATAAAATGAAAAACAAGTTCAGCAGTTGAACTAACATTCACATTTGAAATTACTATATCCGCAAAATCCATGGGATAAGGATGGTGGTCAATTAATATCTTTTTTGCCCCTGATTCAGCCAAGGGAATCATTGCCTTCTTGGTCCTCCTAGTATCGTTAAAATCAAGGCAAATAATTAGATCTGCCTCTTTTAATAATTCTTTTGCTTTTTCCTCATTATAACTATAAATTACAGTATCTTCGATGCCTTTCATCCATTTGAGAGAACCTGGGAAATCATTGGGTGATATCACGTGTATATCATCAAATCCTTTTTTCACCAAATAATTATATAATCCAAGAGAAGAACCAACAGCATCTCCATCTGGATTATAGTGGCTTATAATTACTATCTTTTTTGACCTATTAATTGTCGTCCAAGCCTTTTCTAAAATTTTTAAATCAATTTTCCCCAAAACAAACTGGTTTAATCATTTTATAGAATATATTTTACAAATCAAATAATTGTACCACGAAATACTTCTTCTTCGTGTTTTCAAATATATGAATTTACCCTTGTAATACCATTTTTATGTTAAAAAAAGCTATATAATATTAGCATTTCTATAACATGTATATATGAAATCTCGTACTTAATTTGTATATTAAACTCACCATATTAAAACTACTATAAAAAAATATTATTAACTAAATAGATTGATTAAAAAGTATGGAAAAGTTTTATTTTTTCCCTGACCTGCCTGGTAATTAAACAAACTTACTAAAAAAAGTAACTAAAAATCCGGGGAATTGTTTAATTAATAAACGACCTGTATTAATAATAATTAGTAATTTAATTGTTTATAACAAGATGGCAGGAAAAATCACATTAACTATAATTAAGCCAGGTGCTGTAGCACATGAATTTATAGGCCCTATCTTTAAAATGATTAATGATGCAGGATTTCATATAGCAGCTTTAAAATACACGAAATTATCACGAGAACAAGCTGAATCATTTTACCATGTTCATAACAACAAATCCTTTTTCAATGAATTAGTTGATTTTATGGTAAGCGGGCCCATCGTAGCTGCCATATTAGAAAAAGAAAATGCTGTTGAAGAATATAGGAAACTTATTGGAGATACGGATCCTAAAAAGGCCCAAGATGGTACAATTCGAAAATTATTTGCCTAGTCTATTGAAAAAAATGCTGGACATGGATCTGACAGCGATGAAAACGCACAGGCTGAAGCAGATTTTTTCTTCGCAAGAAGCGAAAGGTTCTTTAAAAATGGTCAAT
>CAZOSQ010000068.1:0-11726 GCA_964582245.1 uncultured Bacteroidales bacterium
GCAAAATCGGGGCAGTAAGGTATCTGCAAAGTTTATTCACAAAATAATTATTTTTTATAAGGAGCTCACGAGCTCTCTTCGTTCGGTTGTTTACTATTTTAAAAAGTGGTAGTTAGTTGAAATTGTGCTTCAGCGGTGCAAATCCCGGTGGGAAAAAGTAAATGGACGCCTGTTTTTACTCCCCCGAAGCGGTAGCGAAAGAGAGCATGAGGGCAAAATAAATTACCCGATTTTTAATCGGATACCATTGGTATTTTATATTATTATTTTACGGGAACATTGATAACTCTTATTATAAAACAATTAATAATTTAATTTTAATATATTGAATTATATCACTATTACGGTTGTATATATTATATAAACATTGAAAAAAAAATAAACATTGATTAAAAAATAATCTATGATCAAAAAAGGATGTTTAGCATTTTATCATGTTTTAAACATCCAGTTTGATAACCAATGATTATTAAGAATATTCAATTCAAATGTGAGAGAATTTGTACAAATCATTAGGAACTCTTAATTATCAAGGTTGATATTTAAAATGGGAACAACATGTTAATACAAACTATATGGTATCGATTTTCATTTATCATAATTTTTTGTTATATTTAGTGAATAACATGAACTAGTGTCTTGTCAATGATAAAGCGTCCTGACGTTTCAGCCACTATGCCGGGTTGAAGGTGAATCCGATGCGCTTTAATACATGTGATGCGTCACTAGTTTCGCTAAACTTGGGAGCTCATGAAGTAAATTACAAGTGTGCAAAGTGATATGATCCACCAAAACGCATTGCTTGTCCCGGGTAATCCGGGAATAAATTAACTTCTTTGAGAGTTCAGGGTTCATTTCGATATCATTTACCGGAACCTTTGCAGGTGGAGAGATTAACTATCTCTAAGAAACATTTTTGCCATTGATGATTCTAACTAAAAATTACTGCTATGATACTAAAAAAAATCAATTTATTTCTTACATTTTTATTTGCCGGGTATTTTTCCTTTGGACAATATACAGGAAAAATTATTCAAGTAATAGATGGAGATTCATTCATTGTAGAAATGATTGACGGAACCAAGGAGAAGGTTACATTTTATGGGATAGATGCCCCAGAGCTGGACCAAGAATATGGAAAAGCTGCTAAGAATTATTTAAAAAAGTACCTTTATACCATGGTTGATCTTGAATATAAAAATAGGAATACAGATGCTGAAATGATGGCCATTGTATATTACCTGGATCAAGAAGAAAGCAAGGTCAATTTAAATTATGAAGTCGTGGAAAACGGGTTGGCCTGGAAAAATAAGTATACAGATGATAATCAGTTGGATAGAATAGAGAAAAAGGCAAGACGGAAAAAGATAGGCCTATGGAAAAATCCAAGGGCTATTGAACCATGGGAATGGAAAGAAAAGGAAGGTTAGTTTAATCAAGTACCATTATACCAATGCGCTAATTTAATAGCTTTTCACTTGGAAATGTGATAACAACATTTGCTCATACCATTTCAAATGGATTTTATTCTTTAACTCGATTAAGCTACCGGGGACATGATCTATATAATATTTAAGTGCTGGATTTTCCTTTTTCATGATTTTTAGGATCAATTTGGCAATTTTTAGGGGAGGGATATTACGTTTTTTATCCTTTTCAAAAATTTCCAAGGTTTTTTCTACCTGCTTTGTATAATTTTCATTGCTTATTTTACTGGGAGCGATTTCCAAGCAGGATATTGAATGTATATGTTTTGCCCCTATTAGGGCTACCTTCACGTTGAAAGGGTTCAATTCCATTCGAAGCGCTTCCATAAAACCTTCCAATGCATAGGTTGATGCATAAAACATCCCTTGAAAAGGTGGACTGATATTCCCTCCAGCAGCACTAATGGTTAATATCGTACCCTTTTCATTTTCTCGCATGAAGGGTATGAAATATTTGGTTAACCTGGCAATACCGAAAAAGTTAATTTCAAAATTTTTTTCATTTGATCCATGGATAACTCTTCTAATGCATCCAGGGTACCTGATAAGGGAATATTGATTAAATAATCTATCAATCCTTCTTCTCCTATAACCTTGTAAACCGCGGATTTGACCGAATGATCTTTCTCTATATCCATAAATATCTTTGTGTAACCTTCTGGTGATAAACCATTAAATTGGCTGCCACCATAGACTTTAAGCCCCTTTTTTGATAAAAAAGTGGCACATGATTTTCCCAATTCTGAGTCAATGTCTGATATAAAAACTATTTCCTGCATTTTAATTTCCTTTTAGGTAACATAATAGGGTTTTGTTTTTTTAAAATCAGGTGCTAAATAAATATTTATTTATTATTTCTATAAAATAAGCATGGTCAATAGGTTTGGAAATGTACTCGTTACAACCCGAGGCCAAGCATTTTTCTTTTTCTCCCGGTTGAGCAAAAGCCGTGACAGCTACTATGGGTAGATTGTAAAAAGAACGAAGTTCCTTGGTAGTATCATAACCATTTTTAAGGGGCATTTGAACGTCCATGATAACAATATCCATCTCATCCTCTTTGGCCATATATATGGCTTCTTCACCATTTTTTGCCCAGTTAATTTCTGCGTGAGTGGGTTCCAATATTTCACGAAGTAATTCAAAATTATCGGGGTTATCTTCAGCAATTAATATCTTCTTGCCCTTGAAACTATAATTTTCTTCGTAAATGTTTTGCCTATTATTGGATAGATTTGTATCCTTTCCATTAACTTTTGCCTTGACAAAAGGAATGGTAAAATAAAAAATTGAACCTTTCCGTGGTTCCGATTCAACCCAAAGATTTCCACCTAGTAATGAAACCAATCGTTCTGAGATAGCAAGACCCAATCCTGTCCCCCTGTATAACTTGGTTTTATCATCCTCTATTTTATGAAACCTGTTGAAAATCAAATGTAATTTATCTTTTTCTATTCCTATACCTGTATCTTTCACGTAAAATAGGATATTTTGATTTTTAATTTGTACTCCAAGTTCTACTTTTCCCTTTTCAGTGAATTTGAAAGAATTATTCAAGAGGTTGGACAACACCTGTTTAATCCGGTTGGGATCTGAATCAATCATAACATCTTTCAAGGTACTATTTTGGTATACCAATTCAAATTTTACATGTTCTTTATCCAATTTCTTTTTTTCTTCCGTGAAAGATTCATAAAGCTGGTTAATTAAATCGCTTAAAATAAAATCTTCATTAAAAATGCTTACCTGTCCTGCTTCAATTTTTGAGATGTCCAGTATATCATCTATTAACCGCATTAAGTCGATCGAACTTTTGTCGATGATTTTCAAATATTTTTCTTTTTTCTCGACCGGTAAAGTTGAAGATCTTAAAAACTTGGTAAAACCAACAATGGCATTCATCGGGGTTCTTATTTCATGTGACATGTTAGCAAGAAAGGCAGATTTTAATTTATCACTTTCCTCGGCTCTTTCCTTGGCCTTAAGTATTTCCTTTTCGTAGTCTTTAATTTTCGTAATATCCGAATCGATTGTGATTAGCTTTTCCAGTTGTTCTTGTTCATTCATGAGTGGAGTTAGCGTGGTTTGGGTGAAAATAATTCGACCATCTGGAAGTTTGAGCCTGTTTTCGAAAAGAACAGTTTGTTTTTTTCTTTCGCAAATATGGATAAAATGCCGAATTCTCGGGTGTTTAAAAATATTAATAATGTTTAATTCCTGGTTATTCCCATTTAAGTTATGTATATTTTGAAAACGATTGTTGCTCCATTCCATGACCCCGTTCCTATCAAAAACAGCCACGCTGTTATCTGAATTCCTTGCGACAACAGATAACTTTTTTAATTCTTCATTGGCTACCTGTAGCTTGTTTTTATGGTTATGAATTTTACGGTTTTGAATTTCTAATTTCGTGGTTGCTTCCTTGTGGAACCTGATAAAATGATTTATAACAGCAAAATTTAATATAATTCCTTCTATGGCAAAACTTAGTTTTAGACCGTTTTCAGTGAAAAAATTAGATGGGAATATACCGAAATCTCGCCCGAAATATATAAAAAGACAGATCATCCAGGCAAAAAATGCAAAGAAGGAAACTGTACCCGAGGGATTACCTTTATAGCTTAACCTAAGGGAAACTACCGATAGAAGCACGTAAAGCAACAAGGTAAGGATTGCTGTGAATATAAAAGAATAAAGGAGATAAGGATAATCAAAAAGGGATAAAACGACCAAGAATAAAAAAGCAACTTTTAAAATATCGAACAGCATGTTACTGAATCTTTCCTTTTTCTTGAGTTCAAAAAAAGATTGTGCAAACAAAATAAGGAAGATCATAGCCATACCTATTTGCACGTTCATCATGATGTTCGATAACCCTGGCATGTTGGGCCAGATGTATTGCAAACTATACCCATCTAACGTGGTGAAAATGAAATTTATCCATAATACATAAATGGCATAATACAGGTAAAGCAATTTTTTCAAACGGACAAAGAGAAAGAAATTCAATAAAAAGATAAATAAGAATAAGCCGTAAACATAGGAGAAATAAAAATGATCCTTTTGATCATCTTCAAGTAATTCACTAGTGTTAAGAATTTCTATGGGGATGTATAAAGTATCTCCATCATTGTTGAAACTCATATACACTTCATAATTCTTCCCGGGTTCAAGAACAAGTTTAAATGTAAAATTCCGGGTCCTTATTTCTCGTGAGCCAAATTTCCTGCTTTCACCTGTTTGAATTTCTTTTACAAGTTTCCCATCTTCGTAAAGATAATAATTAATGTAGTTTAATAGGGGATAAGGAATTTTTAAGAAAAATATTCTTGTTTCTTCTGATTCATTTTTAATATTCAGTTTAACCCATCGTGTTTTATCCGTTAGCCCATAATTTAAAATATCGGTATTTGCATTTTCAAAAACTTCGGGATGATCCTGTAAGTAAGATACTGATCTAAAAGAATCAGTTTTAGGAACGAGCAAATAATCTTCCAGGGCAGGAAGATTATCATCATCACGAATTATAAGTGTATCATTTGCATTTATTACCCCTGTAACAAAAAAAAGCAATACTAAGATTGTCCAACTAGTTACGAGTTTTTGGATCGCCATGAGATTTTGGTTATAAATAATGAATTTATAAAAAAATTAATTAAAAGATCGAAAACAAGAACAGTAAAAAACAAGATAATAGACTGATATATATCATGCATTTTAATGATATATTAGATAATTATTGCTTTAAAAATACAATAAAAATTCATATTATTAAGGTAAAATTTATCAGCCATGGAAAAACAATTAGAAAAGAGACTAGTAAACACACTTGAAAGAGTTATAGGATATGAAGTTGGAAATCTCAATTTCGAAAAAGATTTGGGAGAACAGCTTAGTTTAGATTCTATACAATTGGTACAACTTTTTTCCGAAGTAGAAGATGAATTCAAGGTGGAATTACCTTTCGAATTAATGGAAAGTAAGAACATTAACGAGTTTTTAATTCGCTTTGAAAAGGAGATTAGCAAGAATAAAATAAACTGATGTCCTATATTAAGGATTACAAGTTTGGGCAATTAAAGTTCCAAGAAGTTATCTTCAGGAACCAGGTGTTTCTACGCAATGAAATTGAAAACGAGGTGAGAAAACTTCGAGATTATTTAAAAAGCAGAATTTTCTCGCCTTCACCTTTTATTTACCTGGAAGCGGTAAACCATGTGAAGACTTTAATTTCTTTCTGGGCTGTCCATGGATTGGGGAAAATTTGCGTGATAATAGATCCGGGTATTAAACCGCTGGAATTGGAGATCTATAAAAATGAAGTAAACCCGGGAGCAATAATATCTCCCGGGCAAGAATTAAATTTTAGTTACCGGGATGAAATTGAATTTTGCCATACTAAAAACCAGGTTCACCAGGAAAGTGAACTGGAAGACGTAGTTTTAATGGGCTTTACCAATGCGGCCGATGGAATCCCAAAAGCAGTGATGTTGACGAGAAATAATTTGTTGCAT
Source organism: uncultured Bacteroidales bacterium (assembly GCA_964582245.1). Taxonomy (GTDB): domain Bacteria; phylum Bacteroidota; class Bacteroidia; order Bacteroidales; family CAZOSQ01; genus CAZOSQ01. The sequence continues at coordinate 6,002 of CAZOSQ010000068.1, forward strand.
GGAATTGTTGCCACCTTTATAACGGAAAAATTAAAAAATGTTACCGCGATATTACCTTACAGCCACTTGTTTGGCTTTATCCAAGGGTTATTGGCTCCCGCTCATGGTGAATGTAAAATTTTAATCCCGGAATTTAAAAATTTTTATAACTTAAAACCTATCGTGGAAGATATAAACCAGTATAAAATAACAAATCTTTTTGCCACTCCCTTAGTTTATAACTTTATGATTAGGATTCCCGGGATAAAAGATTACCTGGCAGATGTCCGTAGGATCATTACCGGTGGTGTAAAACTGCCAAAATCCATTTTTGAAAAATTTCATGAAGTTACCGGCAAATATTTATACGAAGGGTATGGGTTGACGGAAGCATCTCCCGTCTGTACTTCAAATAGGGAAGGGGAAAAAATAAAAATCGAGAGCGTGGGAGAACCATTTCCATTTACTAACCTGAGGGTAGTGGATGATGAAGGAATAGAACTTAAACCAGGCCAAGTAGGTGAAATACAAGTAAAAGGCGAAAATGTTATGAAAGGCTATTACAACCATCCTAATTTAAACAAACAGGTGTTAAATGATGGATGGCTAAGCACGGGAGACTTAGGATACCTGGATGAAGACGGGTATTTATACTTTATGGGATTAAAAAAAAGAATGATTAATTGTGCCGGATTGAATATTTATCCTGCGGAGGTAGAAAAACTAATTAGACTAAATAAAAATGTGCAAAATATTACAGTTTTGGGACAAAAAGATGAAATATTCGGTGAAATACCTAGGGCAATAATACAATTAAAAGATAATTCTGAAAAGCTCCAACAGGATCTTAAACAATGGTGCAAGATGATAATTTCCAATTTTAAAATTCCTAAAAAATGGGATTTTATAGATAAATGTTAATACCTAATTAAATTTTATTTTTTATGAAAAAAAAATCTTATTTCTTTAATTTTAAGGGTAATGAAGGTGACATTTCTTATGAAACGCATGAAGGGCATGTAGATTCAAAAAAATATTCATTGCTCGAGGTTGCTGCGGATGAAAACCTGGGATATCTAAAATTATCTGATCGAATTGATATCATTAATAGTTGGGCTTATAACCATATCATGATAAATAAACATCCCTTGCAAAGGATGACTTTATTGGGAGGGTGTAAACCAATTACAACCGTAATCGATCCATTTTCAGGTCAAAAAAAGGAATTAATCAATTTAGCATCCAATGACTATTTGAACCTGAGCCATCACCCAAGGGTGATAAAAGCTGCCGAAAATGCCCTTAATAATTATGGATTAGGAGTTGGAAGTTCACCATTTATAGTAGGTACAACTGATATACACGAGGAACTCGAAAACAAATTGGCATCGCTTTCAGGATCAGAAAGAGCCATGTTATTTACATCAACCTACGTAACGAATATAGGGATCATGAGGGCCTTGCTGCGACAAGATGATCTTGCAATTATAGATATACTGGCCCACGGGAGCTTGGTAGATGGCGCATCAGCCAACGTAACAAATAAGATTTTCTTTAACCACAATGATGTACATTTCCTCGAGAAAATATTGAAAAGATCTAAAGATTCCCATATCAATAGAATTGTTATTGTTGACGGTGTTTATAGCATGGAGGGTGATGTGGCCCCGTTGGATGAAATTATCCCGTTGGCTCATCATTACGATGCTTGGGTTTTAGTGGACGAGGCACATTCAATAGGGAATATTGGAAAGACCGGGAAAGGGACTTTAGAATATTTTGGCATGGAAGGCCAGGCAGACGTGGTGGTAGGCAGTTTGAGTAAAACATTAGGCTGTGTAGGAGGTTATGTGGCAGGCAAGGAAGAGTTAATTAAATACTTGTATTTTACCAACCGGGCATATTTCCTGTCCACAGCCAATACAATTCCCAATGTGGCGGGTATACTGGAAGCCCTTAAAGTAATGGAAGAGGAACCAGGACTATATGAAAATCTAAATAGTAATGTATCTTTCCTAAAAAAAGAATTGAGTAACCTCGGTTTTGATACGGGAAATACTATTACAGCCATTATCCCGATTATTATAGGAGAGGAAGGTAAATTAATGAGCATGTTAAAGGAATTGCTCGATCAAAATATAATCATGAGCACTATTATATATCCGGCAGTAAAGAAAAATTCTGCCCGATTAAGATTATCTTTAACCACCGGGCACACAAGGGAACAATTGGAAAGAGTCCTGGATGTACTTGAGAAATCGGGGAAAAAATTGGGTGTAATTTAACGACAAGATCCTGTCATTCCATGTCAAATAGTTACGTTTACCTTGTAGTTCATTATTTATATAGACAAATTTATTTGCCGAACAATAGTCTTATTAATATTACGCATCAAAAGAATTAAAGAATTAAAGCCACGAATCATAATTTGTGGCTTTAATTTATAATAAAGAACAAAGTACCTGGAAACGGAGAAATTTCGGATTAAGTCCAAGTAAGAAAAAATTGAATTAAAACAATTCTATCTTAGAAAAATCTTTTAAATAGTTAGATGAATAATATGTTTCCTTTAAGCGTTTTAATATATTTGCACTTTCCTTTGTAAATACATGAATTAAAATGAAGAATTATAAAAGAAACCTTATCACAGCTGCTCTTCCTTATGCCAATGGACCGGTTCATATTGGTCACCTGGCGGGTGTATATATTCCTGCAGACATATATGTGAGATACTTGAGAAACAGGAAAAAAGACGTTAAATTTGTTTGCGGTTCCGATGAGCATGGTGTACCCATTACAATTAAAGCTAGACAAGAAAATGTATCTCCCCAGGATATCGTGGATAAATACCATGAAATGATAAAAAACTCCTTCAAGGAATTTGGAATTACATTTGATATATACTCTAGGACAACAAGTCCAACCCATTACGAAACAGCAGCAGGAATTTTTAAATCTTTATATGAAAAAGGAGAATTTTTAGAAAAAACTTCTGAACAATATTATGACCAGGAAGCAAAGCAGTTTCTTGCCGACCGGTACATAAAAGGAACCTGTCCTCATTGTAATTATGAAAGTGCTTACGGTGACCAATGTGAAAGATGTGGTACATCTTTGAATCAAACAGATTTGATCAACCCGGTTTCCATGATTACAGGCAATAAACCTATTCTAAAAGAGACAAAGCATTGGTATTTACCCTTAGACAAACATGAGCCATTCTTACGGGAATGGTTACTGGAAGAAAAAAAATACTGGAAGACTAATGTTTACGGTCAATGCAAATCATGGTTAGATGATGGTCTACAACCGCGGGCAGTTAGTCGTGACTTGGAATGGGGAATTCCCGTTCCCGTGAAAGGAGCAGAAGGGAAAGTGCTCTATGTATGGTTCGATGCACCCATCGGGTACATTTCAGCAACAAAAGATTTGACTCCTGGTTGGGAAGATTATTGGAAATCGGAAGAGTCTAGGCTCATTCACTTTATTGGGAAAGACAACATCGTTTTTCATTGTATCATATTTCCCACGATCCTTAAAACAGAAGGATCCTATATATTACCCGAAAATGTTCCTGCCAATGAATTTTTAAACCTCGAAGGTGATAAAATTTCCACCTCCAGGAATTGGGCTGTATGGTTGCATGAGTATTTGAAAGAATTTCCCGGGAAACAAGATGTTTTGAGGTATGTTTTATGTACTAATGCACCTGAAACAAAAGATAATGATTTTACATGGAAAGATTTCCAGGCAAAGAATAATAATGAACTTGTGGCCATTTTAGGAAATTTCGTGAATAGGGCAATGGTATTAACCCACAAATATTTTGATGGAGAAGTTCCAAGTATATCCATCACGAAAAAAGGGGATTTAGAAATATTGGATCAAGTACAACACATAAAAAACAATATCGAAATTAGCTTGGAACAATTCCGGTTTCGGGAAGCTTGCAAAGAAATTATGAATTTGGCAAGGCTTGGAAATAAATACCTTGCCGACACTGAACCTTGGAAAATAATAAAAACCGATGAACAAAGGGTTAAGGAAATTCTTTTCGTGGCACTGCAAATCACCGCGAATTTGACCATTGGTCTAGATCCCTTTTTACCATTCACCGCCGAAGAATTAAGGGGAATGTTGAACATGAAAAATTTGGATTGGGAGCAATTCGGTGGAAAAGAACTTATACATGAGGGACATAAAATAAATAAGCCGAAATTGCTTTTTGAAAAGATTGAAGATGATGTAATAGAAATACAATTGAACAAGTTGATCAAGCAAAGAGAAAAAAATGAACTCCCATCATTGGCCGAATCAAAACCAACTAAAAAGGAAATTACCTTTGATGATTTCATTGGAATGGATATCCGTACAGCTACAATCTAGGAGGCGGAAAAGGTTTCAAAAACAAAAAAATTATTAAAGATAACCGTGGATACAGGTATAGATAAACGCACAGAGGTTTCGGGAATAGCTGAATTTTACACCCCGGAAGAAATTGTTGGGAAAAAAGTTTGTATGCTTGTGAATCTTGCTCCCCGCCAGATACGAGGGATTGAATCCAGGGGGATGATTCTTTTAGCAGAAGATGAAGAGGGAAAACTCGTGTTCATATCGCCTGAAAGAAATATCCAAAATGGGGCTGAAATAAAATGAACAAGCTGTTTATAGTGTAACAATGATATTTTTTTGATATAAAATTCAAAAGAGCAATAAATATTCTTATATTTTCCCGTTTAAAACATAATTTGACATGAAAAAAATTTTTCGCTATTTTCTCCAAGGATTATTGTACGTGGCTCCGTTGGGAATAACTTTATACGTGGTTTACCTTATTTTTAGCTTTACCAATAATTTTTTAACTTCTTTTGTTTCCAATTTCATGGAAAAACCCATTCCTGGCATGAACCTGCTGGTACTGGTTATTACCTTTTTTATTCTTGCCTTGGTGGGATTTATCGGTAGGTCTCTTTTTGCAAAACCTTTTGTCTTCTTTTTTGATAGGGTGATAAAAAAAGTCCCATTGATCAATATGATTTATTCATCTATCCGGGATCTTTTGTCTGCTTTCGTGGGGCATGAAAAAAAATTTAATCAACCTGTTTTGGTTAAAGTTAACACGATTTCTAACCTGGAGAAATTAGGATTTATTACCCAATCTGACCTTGACCACCTAAATATTAAAAATAAGGTGGCTGTATATTTTCCACATTCTTACAATTTTTCAGGTGAATTATTTATCGTGCCTACCGAACATTTAACATTGCTGGATATTCCTGCCTCCGAAGTTATGAAATTCGTGGTGTCCGGGGGAGTAACAAGGATTTAATTTTTATGAAATTTATCATTTATAGCACGATGACAAAAAAAACGATTAAGTTATTTTTATTTTGTATAGTTTTTATACATTTATATCCTGTATTAAACTGAAATTTTTATCATGGACCTGAAAGAAAAAGTACGCTCTATTCCGGATTTTCCCAAAAAAGGAATAATATTTAGGGATATTACAACCTTGATACAAGATGCCAAAGCTTTCCAATATGCTTGTGACCAGTTGTACGAAAAATATAAGGATTGGAATTTGGATAAGATAGCCGGGATTGAAGCGCGGGGTTTTATTTTTGGTGCAGTTTTAGCTTGCCGGATGGGAGTGGGGTTTGTCCCGGTTCGAAAAAAAGGGAAACTCCCTTATGAAACCATAAGCCAGGAATATGAATTGGAATACGGTTTCGAAGAGATGGAA
>CAZOSQ010000069.1:0-11726 GCA_964582245.1 uncultured Bacteroidales bacterium
AGGAAATAAAAGATATTAAATGTCATGGTAACCAGGATGGTTTAATAAAAATAACTGAAATGGGAGGGGCAAAACCTTATTTTTATCAATGGAGTACGGGACAATCCGGTCATGAAATATCTCAAATGGAAAATCTTGAGAAAGGCGAATATTTCGTAACAATAAGCGATCATTTTAAATGTTCTGACAGTATTATCGAGGTCGAGATAAAGGAACCGGGTCCCGTAATTATTGAAGAAAAAGTAACCCCTCCTTATTGCGAAGACTCATATGATGGCAGCATAAAACTAAATTTTGAAGATGCAAGTTATTCCATGGTTTCTATAGAATGGAAAGGATATAATAATGGCACTTACCGTTCATATCCAAGTGATAGTGAATTGACCGATCTACCCGAGGGAACCTATTGGTATATAGTTACTGATGACTCTGGATGCGTTTGGAATAAGGAAATTGAATTACGGGGTATCCTAAACAATTGCCTGGGTGATATAAATAATGTAATTACACCAAACGGGGATGGTCTTAATGATATTTGGACCATTAATGATTTTTGGCATAAACAAGCCCCTGGAATTTATCCCAATGCAGTGATTTATATCTATGATCGTCGGGGGCGTCAAGTATATTACAATAATGATGCATTTAATACAGAATGGAACGGAACCGATCTAAGCGGGAGTAAATTACCGGCGGATTCCTACCATTTTATCATCGATCTAAAAAATGGAACCAATCCAATAACAGGAATTATTTCCATAGTTTATTGAAAAAAATGTCTGGGATCTTTATAAATCGTATCTCACCGACAGGTCAGCTCCTGTATTATTGAGACTAAAATGAGTGCTATTAGATTCTGGTAAAAAATATTTTTTTTAAGAAATTAATGGATATTCTTAATTATTCCTTCGTCCAGTAAAATAACAGAATCTATGATACCATCATGAAAAATAGATTGGAAAATATACCGGTATTTATCCAGCCCGGTAAAAATATATTCAATAGTGTACCTGCATGAGGTATTGGAATAACACGGGCTATTAAAAGGTGTGCACTCGTCAATAATTATCATTTTAATCGTGTCATAAACTATTTTGTATGTTGTATTTAAGGGTGAGGAACATGCATATGAAAAACCAGTTTTTATAATGAGTGAATCATTTTGAAGTTCATAAAGAGTTTCCCCGTTAAGATTTGAAGAGACCGTTGTGATTTTTTTCTTGGATTTTTCTTTTATAATTGTACTTGTTTTTAGATGTTTCAAGGAAACTTTTTTTTCTCTTTCACAAAAAGATAGTAAAAGAACCATGGTGATGCCGGCTGTAAACATCAATGTGCCTTTTAGTTGTTCCATTATTCCATAATTTTAGGATCCTTTGCAGGATTATTTCAACATGATTATTCTCATTGTTGCTTTTAAAGTTCTCTATATTATTATGTTTTATGGAGCAAAATTGTTTAATTAAAAGGGGAACTTTTTTATGCATGGGGAATATTAAATATTGGTTATGCAGGACATATAATTTTCCATATTTAATTATCAATGGAATTAATCAAATCAATTTCAAATTTCTTTAAAAGATCCTTCTGAGTTTTAGGAACAATTATTTCCAGTATACCTTCCTTTTTTGGACTTGTTTTATTGATTTCCATGCTATATAAGGTCTTATTGAAAAAAAGCCAATCATTTTTGGTTTGCAAAAAACCTTTCAACCGTATAATTTTTTCCAGCGAATGTATGGTGGAGATAAGTTTGGAAATTTTAAAAAAAGTTCCCGGGGGAAAAATCCATCCAACACCCACGAAATCTTTATTTTCATTAATTTTTTTCAAAAATTTTTCATTGCTGGAGCCGGTTGCAGAATCCGTAAACATCCCGGTTATTTCAAGAGGAGGGTTTGCTACAAAATCGGTGAGGGGAACATCAATATAATCTGTTATTTTTCTTCCGTGACTGGTGTGGGATACATATTTTTTCGCGGGAACAAACTTTTTTGCAAAATCATAAAAATGGTCAATTTCATCTTTTTCACGTAAACCAGATTTATTGGCCAATAATATTTCAGAATATTCTACTTGGTCTTTAAAAATAGATGAATCAAGTATTTGCTCCTCGTGCAGAAGACGGGGATCAATTAAACAAATGGGAGACATGACCAGTACCTTATCTTTAAATGAGGGGGATAGGAGGGTTGAAATTATTAGATTAACATGACCTAATCCAGAAGGTTCTATAAGAATTCTCGAGGGTTCCAGGGTGTGTATTATTTTGTCCAAAGAGATATCGAGAAGTGTTTTTCCAACGCAACACATACATCCTCCTGATATTTCCTTGATTAATAGATTTTTATCATTTCCTTCCCTTAATACATGGCCGTCTATGGCTATTTCACCGAATTCATTCACAAGAATAGCCCAATTTTCTTCCAATGGTTTGTTTTTTAAAAGGTTTAAAATAGCAGATGTCTTTCCGACACCAAGAAACCCCGTGATTATATTTACCTTGATTTTATCCATTATTGTTTGTATTTTTAATCATCTTAAAATCAAAAATCATTTTAGGTAAATATAAAAAAAAATAAAGTAGACTTCTAAAATCGGGCAAATATGCAAGGTATAGGGATTATTTATGGTTGGAGGTATCAATTTAATTATTAATAGATTCCAATTTTTTTTCTTGAAACTTTTTCTTTATTTAACTATGTAAATTAAAAAAAATAAAATTATCTTTGTCAAAAAACAAAAAACAAAAAATTAATGCCTTATATATTGATATTGATGTTATATAAAAAACACCAAATTTTATGTTAATACCAAGGATTTTACTTGAAAGATATAATAAACCCATTCCTCGATATACCAGCTATCCACCGGCTACATTTTTTTCAAATGAATTCAAACCAGTAGATTACATAGATGTTGTATTAAAATCAAACCAAGAAGATCCTCAAAATATATCATTTTACATTCACGTTCCGTTTTGTCGCAGTTTATGTTGGTTTTGTGGTTGTAATACCCAGGTATGTAATGATAGGGGACAATATGAATCCTATTTTTCTGCTTTGCAGAAAGAAATTCTATTATTAAGACCTTTATTAGCAAAAGAAAGGAAAGTATCACAAGTACATTGGGGAGGGGGAACTCCTAATTCTGTGCCTTTAAGTTTGGTAAAAGAAACAATGGATTTGATTTATAGCGAATATGATTTTATTGAAAATCCCGAGGTAGCCATTGAATGTAATCCTGCGTACCTTGATAAAAATGATGTAGATTATCTATTTGCAGCAAAATTCAACCGAATCAGCCTGGGGGTTCAGGATTTTAATCCAAGCGTTTTAAAAGCAATTAACCGTCAACCTTCAAAAATTCCCTTGGAAGAATTGGTGGAATATTTAAAAAAAATGGGAATGGTAGTGAACCTTGATTTTATTTATGGTTTACCGCTACAGACAGCAGAAGGATTCAAGGAAACTATTCTCAAAGCCCTTGAAATCAGTCCCCAAAGGCTGGTAACTTTTTCGTATGCACATGTCCCATGGACAAAAAAGAACCAGTTGAAACTTGAAGAAAAAGGAATACCACCTACCGAGGAAAAAATCAAAATGCAAGAAATAGCGTATTTCCTTCTTACCAATGGGGATTATAGGGCCATAGGCATGGATCATTATGCACTTGAGGATGATGAGTTATCCATTGCATTGAAGAATAACATGTTGCATCGAAATTTCCAGGGATATTGTACAAGGCGCACGACAGGTCAAGTATATGCTTTTGGTTCAACAGGTATCAGCCAAGTCAAAAAGGCATATGCACAAAATATTAAAAATACCAATCAATATATTGAAATTGTTGAAAGTGGAAATTTCCCTATTGAAAGAGGATATATTTTAACAAGTGATGATAATATTTGCCGAGAAATCATTACCCAGGTTATGTGCAATAAATATATTGACTGGGATGAATTATCCAACAGGCTTTCATTGCCGAGAGAGGAAATATTGCGTGCATGCCGGTATGATCCTGTAAAACTTAATGAATTACAAGAAGATGGATTGTTAATTTTTGATGATAAAAAAATAATGGTTACAAACACTGGGCATTTTTTTATTCGTAATATTGCAAGTATTTTTGACCCCTGGTTGAGCCAAGAACAAGATAAATATTCAAAAACACTCTAAAACAACTCTAAAACGTTATGGATGTAAAGAAAAAGTATGAAGTGGCAATCATTGGAAGCGGGATAACCGGCCTGGTAATTGCTTTTTATTTAAAAAAAGCTAATATTGATTTCATCGTGATTGAAAAGGATTGCGATTTTGGCGGGGTTATGCAGACAAGGTTAAAAAATGGATATGTTTATGAAAAAGGTCCAAACACCGGTATTATTGCACATCCTGAAGTCGTTGAACTTTTTGAAGATATCAATGATAAGAATTGTGTTCTTGAAAAAGCTCAAGATAGTGTACATAAAAGATTGATTTATAAGAAAAAGCGATGGCATCCATTACCTTCTACCCTGGGAGAAGCTATTGGTACTCCCTTGTTTAGTTTAAATGATAAAATAAGAATGGTTTTTGAACCATTCAGGAAAAAAGGTGTGGATCCCCATGAAAATCTTGCATCCATGGTTAAAAGAAGGCTGGGGAAAAGTGTATTGAGATACGCTGTGGATCCTTTTATCCTTGGGATATACGGTGGAGATCCCGAATATCTTGTGCCGAAATATGCATTGCCAAAATTGTACGAACTGGAACAAGAGCACGGTAGCTTTATTAGAGGAGCCATAAATAAAAAAATGCAAAAAAATGACCCAAGGCAAAATAAAGCCACCCGTGAAGTATTTTCAGTTAGAGGAGGATTTCATCAACTCACAACTGCCTTGTTCAACCTAATTGCAGATGATTCGATTTTATTTACCTGTGACATAAAAAAATTAGAGCCAATAAAAGAGGAAACCGGCTTTAATCTTTCGATTTACAGCCAAGAAAATAATGCCAGCTATGACATACAGGTTTCACACATGGTTACCACAATTGGTGCACCTGAATTACCTTCCTTGTTAACTTTTGTAGATAAACAAAAGTTAAAACCTTTAACCGATATGGTATATGCTCCCATCGTGGAAGTTACTGTTGGTTTCAAGGAATGGCGGGGAATGCAACTAGGTGCATTTGGCGGGTTGATACCCTCAATTGAGAATAGAAAGATCCTGGGAGTTTTATTCATGTCCTCGCTTTTTCAAGGACGCGCACCTATTTGTGGGGCTTTGCTTTCTGTATTCTTAGGTGGAGTTCGAAATCCCGGAATTGTTGACGAGGAGGATGAAATAATAATTAAAATTGTCAAGGAAGAAATCATTGAACTCCTTGAAATAAAAAATTTCCAACCTGACTTGTTCGAGATTCACCGGTATCCCCATGCTATACCACAATATGGTTCTGATAGCAAGGAACGCTTCGAAACCATAAATAAATTACAAGAAACCTATCCGGGTCTTTTAATAGCTGGAAATATTAAAAATGGAATAGGGGTTGCAGATCGAATTAAACAAGGAAAAGAAGTGGCTGATTTTTTAATTAAAAAAGTCTTTTGATTCCTTCATTCAATATTGAATAAGAATAGGGAAGAAAAAATATTGACTAATAATGAAAAAATAAGTAACACACCCTAGTTTTACTACCAATTTTTATATTTAGCTTCATTTATTGTTTTTTATTTTTGCATAGATTATTGAACATGTGCTCTTATAATGAATAAACAAGTTATTATATTTTTTTATCAAGCATTATTAACCTTGTATTAGTTTTCTTAAATAAAAAAAATCCGGGTATTTTAAAAAGTTAAAATACTTGAATATGAATTCCTGGAAAAGATTTGTTGCCAATTCAAAATAAGAAATTGATTTACTCACGACCATTTAATGGTTTACTTGTTCTTTTTACAAACAAACATGTAAATTTGGTCTAACTTTAAAATTTAATTACTTTTATCGGCCTAAATTCATCCATTGGATGAGTTTTTAAATATTATTTAAGATAACATTTATTATCAGTGAACATAAGCATATTAAGTTTTATAAAAATATAAATCATGGGAATACATAAATATTTAGCATTTGATATTGGAGCTTCAAGTGGAAGAGGAATCATAGGAACATTGCAAGAAGGGAAAATTTCCTTGAAAGAAATTAACCGGTTTTATAATGGAATGACACGGGTGCATGGTAATTATCATTGGGATGTATATCGCCTTTTTGAGGATTTAAAAAAAGGGCTTATAGCATGTGTCCAAGAAAAAGAAAAAATTGAATCCATCGGTGTGGATACATGGGGAGTAGATTATGGTTTATTAGGAGGGGATGGCTCTTTGCTGGGGATTCCTTTTGCTTACAGGGATCACCGGACTGATAATGCGATGGAACAAGTATTTCAAAAAATCCCGAAAGAAAGAATATACGAATTAACCGGGGGACAATTTCAGCAGTATAATTCTATTTACCAGTTGCATTCCGCGAAAAGAGATAAACAACCCATTTTGGACGTGGCAAAGGATTTACTTTTCATGCCCGATATTTTTAATTACCTTCTTTCAGGTATTAAAAAAACAGAATTTACCTTCGCAACTACTTCTCAATTATACAATCCCAGGACCAGGAAATGGGAAAAAGAATTGTTTGATGCAATTGGTATTCCCGTGGATTTAATGCAGGAAATTGTTCAACCAGGAACCATTATCGGGGAATTAACTAGCAACATCCAAGATGAAACAGGTATCAACCCCGTGAAAATAGCCGCGGTAGGATGCCATGATACTGCTTCTGCCATTGCCGCCATCCCAGCAAGCGATGAGAATTTTGCATACATAAGTTCAGGTACATGGTCACTCATGGGGATAGAATCAAAAGAACCCGTGATTTCCCCTGAAGCATTATCTTATAATTTCACAAATGAAGGCGGTGTTGAAGATACTTTCAGGGTCTTAAAAAATATCATGGGGCTATGGTTGATCCAAGAATGTAAAAGAATTTGGGCTCTTAATGGAAAAGATTATTCATATAGTGAATTGGTTAAACTATCAAATGATGCTCAACCATTTAAATCACTAGTGAATCCTGATGATTCGATCTTTTATAATCCTGCCAACATGATAGAGGCTATAAAGGCTGGTTGTGAAAAAAATGGTTTTCCAAAACCTGTGAACCCCGGGGAATTTGCTAGGACCATTTACGAAAGTCTTGCACTTAAATACCGGTTGGTCGTTGATCAATTGAAAAAAATATCAGGCAAAAAGATAGAAAGAATTCATATTATAGGCGGGGGATCCCAAAATGAAACCTTGTGTCAATATACAGCCAATGCTACTGGTTTACCAGTAATTGCAGGTCCGGCAGAAGGAACGGCAATTGGTAACCTGTTGATGCAGGCTATTGCATCAGGGCATATTAAATCATTATGCGAAGCCCGTGAAGTTATTATCAACTCGTTTGATTTTAAAACTTTTGAGCCGCGTGATGTGGATCAATGGGAGGATGCTTATGGTAAATTTTTAAAGTTCGCAGAATAACTTCCAGGTACAACATGCATGTGATACATAATATTGATATAATGATGAAATACTTGTAACTCAATATTGTTTACAAGGTAATTTACTGTAGTAAGGTCTTAAATGCAGGGAAAATAATTCAAGGGGTGGAAAATTATTGTAACGGAATAATTCTATCACCCCTTTTATACGCTTTTTTTTAAGAATTAACCCAGGAAGTATTGTTAGTTACTTTTTCCACAACTGTTGGAGATAGAAAGGTTTCGGATATCAATGGAAATGCAAGGTTTTTTTAAATTTTCCCGGTTTTGAAGTTATATTCGGACAAATTTCATACATGAATGGATTTTGCCTTGAGAATAGAAAGTAATAAAATAAATACCTTTATCAAATTCGGTGGTATCTATCATGACATTTTCCACGTTGGCAACATTTATTCTTTTTAATTTTTTTCCAGTTACATTTGAAATTTCCAAGGTGTTTATTCCAATGAGATTATTCACGTATAAAACTGTCGTAGCGGGATTTGGATAAATAACAATATCTTTCCCAGTGGAGAAATTAGACAATCTGTGATTTAAAATATCCGAAACAGGAAAAACTACTAATGAATGGACATTGTTTGAAATGATTAGGTTTGAGGAAAGGAGTTTTTCATTAATATTAAATTTATGATCTATCCACCCGTTAGTAGTTTTACAAATTAATTCTTTTCCTGTTTCGTTAACAAAAAAAGCGAATAACTTTCCAGGTCTATCATATGAAATACCCGGTTTGCTATATCCTAGGCTTATTAAAAAAAATAAAGACAGCAAAAGGGTAATTATTTTTTTTCTCATAAATTCGGGTTATTTACAAAGTTGTTCATCGTACTGTTAGCTATAAAATTAATAAAAAGTTCTAAAAAAATCAAATATAAAATCATATTTCTACTCTTAGAAGAATCAATAAAAAGATCCATTGTATCAGGGTAGGTATTATAAAGTAAATAAATGATATAACCAATTATACACTAATGTTATATCAACGATGAGATACCGGGTACAGCAAAGGTACTTTTAATCCTATCATCCAATATCTCAAGACTCAAATTATAAAACATCCCTTGTAAAAATTTATTTTTAAACATCATCCTTTTGATTTGCAGGCATGATGCACCGTAACTTCTTTTTTATATTCTCGTAACACTCAAAAAAAGAAAATTAATGAAAAGTTTAGCTTTTTTCATAATATTAATTTATTCGTTTGTAAATATCCTTTCACAAAACATTTTTCAAACGATAATTTCATCGGGAAAGCAGGACATTTCATTTGCCCTTTCACGAAAGCAAATAGATGGTACGGGGTTTTTAATGGTAGGTTTTTCGGGAGATTTAAACTCTATTACTATACCTCCATCCCCGGGATTGGCCGTAATGGATTTAGATGGGGAAGGAAATCTATTAAATTCGATGCTTATAGGATCTTCATCGTCCTTGGGTTACCAACTTGGAGCCGGGATTGATTTGATACGGACTGATGATGGTGGTTATGCCATGGTAGCCGACTGTTACAATTACGAGGCATGGCCCGTTCATAAGGATTTTGTTTTGATTAAGATTCCGTCCAGTGCAGATAATTATACATGGGCCACGATGATGGGCGTAGATAAATCCTCCTCGGCAGTTTCAGACCAGGTACATTCTTTAATTCAAACCGGGGATAGGGGATTTGTTATTGCCGGTGAAACCTATGATTCAACATCTAACGAACAAAAAAGTTTCCTTATAAAAACGAATTCCTATGGCGAAATTGAATGGAAAACAGAGTTTACCTACGATTTAATCAACACGGTAATTAGTGGCAGTGCTTATAAAGCTATACAAGGAGAAAACGGGAATATATTTGTTACCGGGCAAGCAGTTTATGATGCCGGTATTGGTTTACAAGATATGTATGTTTATGAATTTGATGCAAAAGATGGAAAACTTTTGAAAACCCGGGTACTTGGAGGGGTATCAAATGATGTAGGAATGGATATTATAAAAACCAGCGATAATCATTTTATTGCAGTCGGGGCAACCGATATTGGAGGTCCAACACAAGATATTTTGGTGGTTAAGTTAGATCAATCCCTTACCCCCATTTGGATAAAGTCCTATGGTACAAATGGAAACGATTTTGCATATAAAATAATAGAAACCAAGGATAACCATTACCTAATCACGGGATATACCACTACTGGTGGAGCGGTTGTAAACGGCAATAAAAATTCACTTTTATTAAAAATTAGCTCAGGGGGGGGGATTTTATGGGGACGAATATATGGGGGAGATAATGAAGATCAATTTCTTGATGTTGAACAAACAGACCAAGGATTCTTAGCATGCGGCTTCACAAAAAGTTCTGATTTGGGGGTTATAACTCAAGATATGCATGTTGTTAACATGGATGAAAACGGCAAGAGTGGGTGCCACCAGGAGAATATTGTAATATCACAAGGGACACATGTTTTAACCAGTTCTATTGTTAGTGATACTTATGATGAATTAGGACATTTTTTTAAAAAAAACATTTCCTTAACAAGAAACGATCTCTTGGTTACGGAGAATATGTTATGTGGTTCCAAACTACTTACTGCAGTGGCAGGACCTGATACTACACTTTGCTATTCCGATACCCTGGTGATTGGGGATACAATTTACGGGGGAAGTGGTATCTATAATATTAGCTGGACACCAAATTACAATATTATAGGTTCAAGTAATTTGCATCCCAAGGTATTTCCCTGGGTAGATACATTTTACGTGGTTACAGTGCATGATGGAACTAATACAGTGAAAGATACTGTTTATATTGATGTTTTACCACAAGATTCCGCCTGGTCTGGTTTGAATTCTGAATACTGTACATCGAGTCCCATGGATATGTTAATTCCTGCCGAGCCCGGGGGATACTTCACTGGGGACGGTGTAAAGTTTAATGGTAGCCAATGGTATTTTGACCCGGCTGTAACTACTCCCGGTACCAACGTGGATGTTACTTATCATGCTTGTTTACCCAACACGAAAACAACTTCAATTATGCCTGCGCCATGTATTGACGATATCGTCACTGATACCACCAATGGTGCGGTAAAAGACCCGCAGGGAATTTTCACCCATTGTAACGGTGAAATATACGTGACCAATGACGAGTACATCTTAAAAATAGATACCATGGGAACCACCCACTTGGTGGCAGGGGAAATAAATGCCCCGGGATATGTAGATGGTCCTGTATCAACTGCAAGGCTGATGAGACCTGCCGGTTTAACCATGGGAAGTGATGGAACCTTATATTTTATCGATACTGATGCCCATTCAGTAAGAATGTTAAAAAACGGGGAAGTTAAAACCATTGCCGGTGTAATACCACCTGGAGTTCCAGTCCCTGGTTACATTGATAATGTGCAAGGAAGCAATGCAAGATTTGATGCACCTTTTGGCATTACCTGGCATTTTGATGGAGTGGAAGAGTATCTTATTGTTTCAGATCAAAACAACCATCGTGTCCGTAAAGTTGACTTCTCGTCGGGGACTTATTTTACAAGCACGATTGTCGGAGGGGGGGCAATAGGGGATAATGTTACTGTCCCCAGGAAAGCATCGGAAGCCTATTTGTATGATATTGGACAGGTTATCGCAGATGATTATTATATTTATATCACGGATTACAATACTAAAAATGTAATATACAATTATAGTTTTGCAACAGATACAGTTTATCCTTTCGCTGGTCAATGGCAAGGTTTTGGAGCAATAAATGGTCATGTTTCTGAAGCCACCTTCGGAGAGCCTATTGGAATTAGCGTGAGTTGTTCTAAGGTTGTTTATGTGGCAGATAGAAGTGCAAACAGGATCAGGGTTATAAAAAATGATACTGTTTCCACGTATCCTGACCCGGATGGTAAAATTCTAGGCCCGACAGACTTGTCGGTTTTTGTCAGGGGTTTTATTGATGTGGCCAACACTGGAAAAGATAATATTTTAAGATTAACGGTGAAAGATTGGAATTTAGGGCCCTGGATAGGCCTTGATCCTGATTTCACTTATTGTGAAGGAGAATCACCGGATACCCTAAAACCCTTATATGATTGTGGTGTATATGGCCCTTCTTGGCTGGTATCGCAAGCTGCTAATGGTCAATGGGTTTTTAATCCTCCC
>CAZOSQ010000070.1:0-9984 GCA_964582245.1 uncultured Bacteroidales bacterium
GTTCGGGCACAATAAACTTGACATATTCGGCATTTGGATAATACCTCCCGTCATCTCCCACGATGGCTGTCACTCCTTCTTCCGGCGGTACCAATTCGATACCTTCCGGCAGATGCCAGCTATACTTGTTGTTACCCCCGGCATCAAAGTTCCTTCCCGATATTTCAACTATTATAATGGTATCACCCACGGCCATATTTGAACCCACTATAAATTCGGGATCGGCAGGGCGAGGTTTATAAGTTACCAAGAAATCTTCATTATATTCACAAGCATTTTCCACGGGATCTACTATTTTCAAAGAAACAGTACCGCTGCTATCAACTTGTTGGATAAAGCCATTCCCTATTACTTTATTGTTTAATTTCCACTCGTATGAAAGACCTTCCAGTTGTGCACTAATTTCAAAATTAGAACCCGGGCAAGGCTTGTATTCATCCTCGAACAATTCAAGACCCCGGGCAATGAGTTTGCACAACAAGGGTGGAGAAATAATAATGGGACTTAATTCAGAAGAACCCTCATGGGTTACCACTTGGGCAACAAATTTATTTGACCTTGAATAAGCATCATTTCCCTTGGTTAATGAAAATTGCCAAGACCCATCGGATCTTGCTTTTGTTGAATTCAAGAACAAGAAAGCATGGTTCTTGTCATCATCGTTTGGCACTATAGAAGATTGACTTTCATTGAATGCCTCGTACAACAGTACATTTGCACCCGGATAGTCAGATGTGCCACTTACCCGTATTTCATTTTTATTATTGCCCAGGTAGACAGAATCTATGAATGGTGCAACCATACCATTATTAGAAATAGAATCATCGTCAAGATGAAGATTAATGGGCTTATCGTTGCTTCTTTCTGAAAATATCCTGTTCAACTCCATGAATACATATCCTGAATTCTTGACATCAATACCATGTCCCTTGAAGTTCACAAGGGTGTTACCAGTAATATTTATTCTTTTCGCACTATCTATTACCATAGAATGGTTTTCGATGCCGGGAACCAGGTAATAATTGCTTGTCCCCTCGCCTTTTGTCTTGAAATTTTCATCAACACCAATAAAATTGGATGATAAATTAGACTCGCTTACCCTGTATAGTGAGATACCGGGTCCGGAAAGCCCACCTATGGTATTTTTTACAACCGAAGCATTGTAGATATGAGCAGTACTGTCAGTGCTAAAACGGATTCCAATAGCATTTGAAGTTTGTTCAAAAGCCGAAGTATCTGCTTTTAATCCAAGCATGTTCTTATTTATAAACGTGTTGCTTGAATTACCGACAACATCAATCATGGCTATCCCGGGTGCCCCCTGAGTAAGTTGTATGATGTTATAAAAAATATCCTGATTTTTTGAATTATCAATCAAAATAGAAGGTCCTGTCAAAACCGCGTTGGTATCACCAAATACATTGCTTTCTATAAGGTTTGTCCCACTGGCATTATCTACTAGTACACCCACGCGGTTAAATTGAAAATGATTTTTCTCAATGGTATTTTTCTTAGAACCAGGCCCAAGAACAAAAGCTGTATCGGACTTCTGGATACCACTATTTTTAATTGTGTTGCCCGTGGCATTTTCAAACAGCGCCCCCGTTTTATAACCCGTGAATTGCAGATTATCGAAAACATTGTTGTTGCTATATATTTGCAAGGCTACTTCTCCGGTATCAGATTGAATATCACTATTGAACCGGATATTCTTGATCATGTTATCATCATTGTTTATCTTCAAGGCAAATTCAGCATCCCTGAAAGAAAGCTCCCGGAAACGGGAACCAAACATGTTCATGTTAAATTCTAAAACCGCGTTGGAATCGAAATATTCTCCCGAGGCCTGGAAAACAATTTCATTTTCCAAAAGGTTAGCAGGATCAGCAATGGAATTTTTAATAAATTCTTTTTGTGAAACACCATCCATGATAAATCCTAAAGAAGCATTTATGGAAGGAAGAGAATCAAGTATCTCTATAATATGTTCTTTCTTGTTACCATCCAGGTTGTATAGCACTTCTGTACGTATGTTTGAACAATTAATGGCTGAAATTGCCTCTCTCAAGGTAAATGATCCACCAGTATCTGTCGGGTTTGTGATGATAACCCGGTAAACCAAGGTATCGATCGAGAAGATAGATGAGGTTTGGGATGTATTGTAAAGAGAATCCGTTGCTGTAACAAGAAAGTGGTAATCCTGGGCGGTATCTTCTTTATAGAATTCGCTTGGTATCAAAATTTGCCAATCCCCCTTATCATCCGCGATGTCGGTGACCAAGTATTCATTTAATCCCGGGTAAATGGAGTCCGTGAAGAAAACCTCTATTGAATCGTATGGGTCTGAAATTCCTTTCAGGAACAAGCTGATCCGCGTGGAATCGGTATTGCATTTTCCTTCATAAGCCTTGCTTAAGTCATAACCGGTAATATAAGGCGTTCTCTTGTTATTGTTGGCCTTTTCATTGGTAAATTTATTAAGATTGATTACCTGCACGTTGTCGTTTACCACACCGAACCTATTTTTATTAAGGTTATCACCGCTAATGAAAACAATATTTTGAGACATCTTGATGCCATCGGATTTTCTCACTTCAAAAGCAATGGAGTCAATGTCCTCGATCTTGTTTTCCTTGAAAACACAATGATTGCTGTTTTCAATAAGGAAACCATAATATTTCACTTTAGGAAGTTTGTTATTTTTAACCACAATGCTGTCCGAAAGATTTACGCTAAAACAAGTGTTACATTCACCCTCTATAATTGTATTTTTCAGTTCCACACCTGAACTGTTCATTATCATAACAGGCATGGAAGAAAAATCCATTTTTATGATGTTGCTATCAATGACCCCAGATGAATTATCCCAAATGATATGGTGAACTGTATCAAAAGCCTGTATATTATTATTTAACAGGTGGACATTCCGTGAATTCTTGATTACCAGCATGCTATCGCACATTTCCAGGATCGCATTTCTTATAATAAGGCTGTCAGCATGATCCACCTCCAAAACTTTCCAGCAATTTCTAGCAACCAAATCCTTGATTACAAATTCGGAAACATCATACAAGGGCAAACCTATCCCATCCACCATTTGTTCAAAGATCAAGCTGTCCAAGACATAATTTTTGGCCCCCGGGTCAATGGATAAAGCACGATTCTTGATGGAACTAAACAAGATTTTTTTCAATTGAACATCTCCCAGGGTCTTAATAGTCAAGGCGGTATCCGCATTGTAAAATTCAAAGTTTTCTATGCCCAGGCCTTTAACTGAATCCCTGACGGTCCATAAATTGCTAACAGGATATCTTGGATCATTTCCCCTGCTAAGGATAATATTTTGCCTAGAACCCAAAAGGTTTTCCCCATTCATTTCAAGTCCATGAATATTATGATAATCAGGCATTGGCAAATCAGCATAAATAGTATTGTCCCTACTTTCTTCCACGGCAAATAATATTTGTCCTTTCTCTTTCATACAATTGGCGCATATCACCGCTTGTCTCATGGAGTTAGGCATGGGCCTGGCATTATCCGGATAATCATCCAAGTTTCTCACGAAACAATCACCCGCGTAAAGGATATTAGAGACTTGGGAAGTATTTCTAAAAGAATCCGTTGCAGTTGCCGTGAATGTTATTGTTTGGTAACCCGGGAAATCATCATACCCCTCGTTACTGGATGTATCAACAAAAACCTCCCAGTACCCGTTAGCATCTGCCTTGGTTTCGCCCACGAAATAGCGTGTACTTTCATAATAGCCATCTGTCCTGTAAAGGTGAATGGAATCAAAAGCACTTGCTGAACCCATTACCTGGAATTCATGGTTTGGCAATATCTTAAAGGAATCAATAACTGGTTCACTAATGTTGTTATTGGCATTGTTAACCAATTCTATGGCGAAATTGTTTATATGGTTGGCAAGAGTATCATTGTCAAATATGGAATTATAGGTAATAAGATTTTGTTGTCCATGAACCTTGATCCCGCCTTTCTCATTTCTAAAGATCACGTTGGCGGTATCTTTACTCCCTCCAATTATGTTGTTGCTGGATTCCAATATTACACCTGTTCCTTCACTATATTCATCACCCATGCTATGGTAGTCACCAATGAAGTTCAAGAATAGTTTATTGCTATCAGCAGTTGATTGTAAATGAACACCCGTTTCTTTGATTTTGGCGATTCTATTTCCCAGGAGTACATTATTTTTTGAATTATTAGCAAGGACAATACCAGCTTTTGCATCTTGTATAACGTTGTATCCCAAGGTAGATTCTCCTGTTTCCTTGACCAAAATGGCAACTCCCTCGCAATCTTCAATTTTTGATGAATAAATGAATGAAGATGAGGAATTTTGTACAACAATGGCAGTATCGCTATGCCATATTTCATTCATGTTAAAGAAAGAAGAATCGAAAGCATTGTTAATGTGCAGTCCGTAGGTCACCTTGAAAATATTGGCACCCCTGCTGGTCATGTTTATCTTGTTTTCCCTGACAACTGTATTAGCGACGTCTATGGCTTGTATACCAACATTGTAACCCTCCACATGATTTTGAGCAACCATCACCGAATCAGTGGTCCCGCTAATAAAAATCCCCTTGGAGTTAATGCTTGTTGCAGTCTCCGGCCTTTTAAGGAAGTTATCGAGGACGATGATCGTATCATTTAAAATTTCAAGACCTACCTCGTTTCCTGCCTCAATTTGGTTATTGGAAAAATAAATACCTTTCTTGTTTAGGGTTACACCGGTAGGGACATTTCCGGATTTGAACAGGTTTGAATCCATCCTGATGACAGAATGATCAGTGGATTCTATTTTAAAAGATTCTGATTGATAATCAATAAGATGATTGTAACTAAATTCAAAATCCTCTACGGCATTAATCTCAAAAGGGTAATCAAAACCATGAAGACCTAAACCATGGACAGCCACGAACCCGTTAGAATTTACCACCAAGCCTTTCCTGTCATTGGCATTGGAACGAACTTTTACATGTCCTAGTTCCGCATCGAAGATATAATTTTGGGCGGATGTTGCATCGATCACCAATGACCTGGAAGTAATTTCAGGTAAATCCCTGGCGGGTATAATCTCTTCACCTGCCGAAATATCAAAAAGCATCAAATTACATTCATCCTTGTTGGCAAGGAGAATGTTGTACCTCAATGACCCCTCCAATTCATCGCTACCATCAGCAGTGGTAGTTACGTTGCAAATCTTTAGTTCCGGGTTAAACGCATCAGACGCCTCGGAAGTGTTGGCCATGTTATCAAAATGAAAAAATTCTGATTCAGTGACAGTGGCTTTGAAATTATGGAGGTTAACTTTGTCATAGTCACTCTCCGGGTACCTAAAAGTAAAAAAACCATTTTGATCCACCTGGGTTTTTCCTATATATTCCTCTAAATCTTTCCCGTTTTCATCGGTAAGGAACATCTCGATAGTTCCTGTTTGCTGGGCACGGCCATGTATGACAATGTATCCATGGTGATAGGTTGCATAATCAAGGATTGGCTTAGGTAACCCGCTATTGGACTGATTTGTTCGACCATAATGAAGTTCAATTGCTTTACCCCGGTTATGAAGGTTATGTACTATGTTTTTACTAATGGTATTATGATTGGAACGGGTTAAATCCATTGCATAATTCCTGATATTGTCAAAAGTGTTTTCTGAAATATGGATCGCTTCTGACCTGTTTATCAACAAGCCGGTACCCAATGTATTGAAAGTGTTTTTTATAACGGTACAGGAATCTGTATTCACAAGCTTAATACCTTTTGCACGATAATTCCCATTAAATTCATTACTATTCAATAGCAAGTCTTTACCATTTAATACTTCAATACCACTATAATTCCCAATTTGCTGGTATATTTTGTTATTTAGAAGTTTTGAATTAAATGCATTTGCAAGTTTAACCGCACTCCCGGTATGCGGATATATTTCATTGTTGTCAATGGTTACGTTTTCTATTTTTCCATTGAAATTCATTCCATTGTCCCTGGTAAAGCGGATATTATTTCCCGATACTTGGGAATTGTTTATTTCCCCGGAAGCAGATATGGCAGTACCTATAAAATTAAATACATTATCATTTAGTTTGACACTGTTTATTTCATTATTCAATTTAATTCCAGTTCCATTGAATAATATCCTGAAGGAGTTATTTGAAACAATGGAATGATCACAATTATTCCCAAAAGATATTGCTGCATCGGAAATTAAGATAAAGTTATTGTCCCGGATTTCGGCAGAGCTTGCATTTTCAACGGAAATAGCCTTATCAAACAGGATAAAATTCAATTTTTTGATGGAAATACTGTTTCCTGCCAGGGAGAAAGCGTTATCCCGGTAAAAGCCCCCGTAAAGATAAATTTTATCACCTTCTGGGTTGCCATATTGAGTGCTACCATCTATCACCACATCGCTGTTGATCGCAGGCAGAGAAGACGTAGGCATAATCGCTACATTTTCGTCCACATTATCAAACGCGAAAATGATGTTTTTATCATTTCCTGAATTGGCACAATTGATGGCAGACCTTAAAGTTCCTATCTCATCCGAATCCCCTGTTTTACATACAAAACAAGGAACGTTGTTCAATGGGATTTCCTCATCGAGGACTTCATAAATAGATGGCCCACAATCGTCAACCGTTAATTTTATTTTTCCTTTTTGATCAATCAATGCCTGGCTTAACCAGCGAACAGTAATGGTATGTGTTCCTTCCCCGGACAAAATTTCACCATTTTCAACCTCCCAGTTAAAGGTTCCGCAATGACCCGCGGCATTGTTCGTGAAAGTATAAATATCAGTCGCGTACTTTGGATGAGAATAAATCAGGGTAAGTGTTTCATAAGGTTCAATGGCAAGTTGCTTGGTTAATGTATGTGTATAATCACATGCGGGATCTTCAACATCCAATACAACATTGTAGGTTCCTGCATTATTATATACCTGATTATTTGGAGTATAACCTACGGATGTGTTACCATTGCCATAGTTCCAGCTAAAACTATAACCGCTCTCATTCACGGAAAGGTTTTGAAATTGTACCGTTTCAAAGTTGTACTGGGGATTGGGAGTTATATTAAAAGAAGCAACGGGAGCAGTAATTACATAATTTTTGGCGGAGGAAGAGACCTGGTCACACTCGTTGATACCGTCCAACCTTATGGAATATGCACCGGCATTTGTAAAGGTATAATCCAAATTTTTTTCAGAAGATACCTTCACGTTATTCATGAACCACCCGTACTGGAGTTCGGGGTTGTTTGTCGTGTTTATAAAAGTTACTTCTTTATCGAGGAATGGTTTTCCAGTGGGCAATTGAAAGGAAGACCCCGGTGCGCCAACCGTGTTGTATGAACGGGAGGTATGGGCAGATTCCCCGCATGCACTGGTAACCAACAACTTGATAGAAGCCGGGTTGTAATCATCAATCATGATTGCAGGTTCCGGCAATTCCGAAACCAATATATCATCCACATACCATTGAAAACTCATGGCGGACATGTTGGGTGTTAGGTTCTCGACCTGGTTTTCCATGTTCACGCAAAGCTTTCCTAGTTCAAAATTAAAAGCCGGGATAGGTTCAAAAATATCAACTTGTTTTTCCAACAAGCCTGTTTTGCCGTGTGGTGTTTCGGCAACCAACTTGATGGAATAACTTCCATAACCCGGAAACCTGTAAGCGGTATTTTCATTTTCAGAAATGGTGTCATCATTTACCAACCAAACATAGGATGCGGTCAATCCATCACCCGGGTTAGAATGATTGGTAAATTGTACCAGGTCATTCACACAAGGTGTTTCATCGGAAAGGGTAAAATCCATTTGAATTTCCGGGTATGACAATGTATAAGTTTGTTCTATTGAATCTGATTCATTACAATTCGATTTAACCACGAGTTTTATTTCGTGATCCCCGTAAAAATTAAAGGTATAACCGGGATTAGTTTCGGTGCTAAAAAGTGTTCCATTCGCATACCATTCGTAACTTACAGGGAGTCTTGTATCATAATTGGTACTGTTGCTAAAAGTCACGGTCTCGTTATAAGAGGGATTGTTATTGGAAATATTAAAACCCGGCACCAGGTTGGCCATGATAAGATGAACCGTTTTTTCCAATTCACTGGTTTTATTACAAATGTTATCTGTAAGAACCAGTTTTACCTGGTAGTCGCCCAATGCAGGAAAATTATATTGCATGTTTTTGGTGGTTGCGATGGAAATGTCATCCACGAACCACTCATAAGACACATTGTCAGTTGGCAAAGAAGTGTTTGTAAAACTTACCAATTCCCCGGGGCATGGATAATTCGGTGAGAAATCGAACTGGGTATCGAATCCGGGCAATGGAATTACAGACACCTGTACACTGTCGTATCCTTTACAACCAGTTGAATTGGAGACGGTCACGTAATACCGTGTATTGGAAAGAGGTGCCACCTTTATGGTTGAAGTAGTCGCACCGGTGCTCCATGAATATAATTCCCCGCCGGTGGCGGTCAATTCTGCCGAATCGCCACTGCAAACGGTAATATCATCGCCGGCATCTGCCACCGGGTTCTCGCTAATCGTGACATGGCCATGGTTGATATGGGTATTTTCAACCGCGTTAAACCTAAAATCATTTAATTTTAATTCCGTGGATCCTTCTGCCTTGGAAACAAATTTTAACCGCAGCATTTCCCCCGGACCTGCAATCCTATCACCAGTCAATGACAAAGCCACCAATTTAACGGTATCGGGATTTATTTTTACGGAATTGACCAGGAAACCATCCGACAAAGTGCCCGGGGTGATATACCCCAGGTAATCCATCACTGTTCCATCAAATGTCAATTTAAAATTATAATTGAGGAGATCGCACAAACCGGGTATGGTATCCACATCCAGGGAAACGATGAAGGTATCGCCCGTGCAAACATGATGGTTTGAAAGGGAAACTCCCGGCAAAGCGACCGTGGATAGGGTAGCCGTGTCCCGGGCTTTACAGCCATTGGCATCAACAACCTCCACCCAGTATTCGCCGGGTTTGTTGGTGGCCAGTTTCGTGCCGGCGGAGCCATCGCTCCAGGTGTAAGTTTCAAACCCGGAAGGTGCAGGAATAAAAGTATGATAATCACCAAAACACATTTCAGCATCAGATAACGAGACATCAGGAAGGGAAAAACCTTTTATGGTATCATCCCCATT
Source organism: uncultured Bacteroidales bacterium (assembly GCA_964582245.1). Classification (GTDB taxonomy): domain Bacteria; phylum Bacteroidota; class Bacteroidia; order Bacteroidales; family CAZOSQ01; genus CAZOSQ01. The sequence goes on from CAZOSQ010000070.1 coordinate 9,215, forward strand.
AATTTTTTGACTATTGGAGTTAAAGAAAAATTCGATCAATTTTACGGGATGGTTGCCTTGTTCCAGGATTTTAAACCTATATTTTATAAGTTTACCCATGCCCTTAAACTTGTTAAGGTAAAAGAACATTGATTGGAATTTAAGCGTATCGTCCCCGGGTAAGCTAGCCAAGGGAAAACTAGTTTCTGAAAGAGTTCCTTGTATATCATGCCCAATGTATTGTAATTTTTCATGGTCAAATAGTAATTTACCATGAAAACTCAATATATCACATTCCTCGAGCAATTCAGTGGTATGTATGGTAATGTCCACAGTATCACCCGTACACCCTTCAGCCCCTATTAGGGAAACAAGAGGGTCGCAATAAACTTCAATTACAGATGAGTCGCTGTACTGTACGCCCCCGATACCGGTGTATGTATATGTAATAATATGTTTGCCGGGTCCTGCCACGGTAGGGTCAAAATAAGGACTGTTGGTGATTCCCTGCCCGCTGTATATCCCTCCAATGGGAGAACCTCCCGTTAGTTCGACCATTCCACCGCTAAGCGGCACGGGGTCGAAACTGCCCAATGTTACTTCCTCCGGACCACTGCCATTGGGTTTCATGGTTTCATTGCCTGCCATTATTGTTGACAATGAAATGCCTGAAAACAAAATAAAGGCCAAAAACGGGTGTTTTAATATTTTTCTCATCAGAATTATTTTTATTTTATTGACCCGCCTTCGCCACAAGGGTGTGGGGAAGGTGGGGTATAATTTTGGACGCT
>CAZOSQ010000070.1:10084-11707 GCA_964582245.1 uncultured Bacteroidales bacterium
TTGACCCGCCTTCGCCACAAGGGTGTGGGGAAGGTGGGGTATAATTTTGGACGCTTATTGGTCCATGGACGCTGGTAGGTCCAGGGATGTTGCCAGGTTGATCATTCGAGGTTGAGCAGTACGTTCCACAAGTACCAGAAATCATCCATGTCAACCTGTCCATCACCAGTCAGTTCGGCAGAAACGAGGAAATTTTCCGGAAGCCCGTCCATGGTTTTCCATCCGTTTACGTAAGCCAGTATCAGGTATGCATCGTAAACCCTTGCCAGTCCATCCCCATCTATATCGCCTTCGATATTGGTATCCTGCACACTGCATTTTTGCCCCCCGGATGCTTTCACATCAATTTGTTGGCTGTTGTGATAAAGTTTCACCGTATTTGGACCCGGGACGGCAACCGTGTTGAAATAAGTGTATCCATCATTGACTGTTACAGGGTGGATCACAAGGCTCCCCTGTTGATCTGTCCCATACACCGAGTATGTAACGGTAAGTTCCATGCCAAAGGGTTATACACCCTCCACCGCCTTGTTTCAACAGGATTTTCAGAACAAACCGAGGTAAGCCTGATATCGGAATAATCCTGCGAAAACAAGGCTGCAGGAACCATCAAAATAAAAAAAAGTATTTTTTTCATGTTGTCTTTAATTTTTGTCAGCGACCCAGTCTCCCGGGCCGCCCGCCTATTATGTATTTTATTCTATTTTAACAAAAGGTTTCACTATTTCCTGTCCATATTCAGTGGAAAAGACAATAAAATAACTTCCCGGGAGCAACTTATGGGTGTCGATCGAGAACCTTGACGAGCTTACCTTGCCATTATCCACCTTTACGCCCTCAATGTTACGGATCATGTATTTTTCAATTTTCACCGGGCTTCCAACCTTTAGTTCTGGTTTGTCAAGCGGAACAGGATATATTACTATATCACCCATTTCAACAAGTTGCCCCCCTGTAGCCTCTTTGGTTTTAAGCATCACGGTTTCCGGTGCATCGCGGTAGTTGTACCTCAGGTTAAGGGTGACATAGTCGGCATTGCTGGAAAACTTCAACCTGAACAAAGGTTCGTTGTATTGAAGTTCTTTTTGGTATGCTTTAATCCAGGAAACCAGCAAGTTATCATTTTCTAATTGTTGCTCAAAAAGCCATTCTTTGTTTGTAAGTTCTTCTGCTCCTGTAAATTTAAAATAAGCCCCCTCGTTTACCTCTATTTTATCAAACCACAGGTAATTCACCAAATCAATGTGATAAAACACCAGGTAACCATCTTCCTCTCTTATTTCAATCTTTCCGCCAGAATTTACACGATTTTTTTTCTTCCCATCTATCACTGGCAATGGATTACTAACTGAATCATTAGAATAAAGGTAAAGTGCCCACACATCATCTATATTTATTGAACCATATTCTGGAGCAACATCAGCCGTGATAAAAAACAATTCACTCGGGCATTCATCCAATGTCAAATCCCAAAAACCTGTTTCATTAAAAATGAAAACCAATTGTCCCAATTTGGACGCATCATAAGGATCCACATATCCATTACAATCTACATCTCCATAAACAAAATCTACCATAATAACTTCAGCCGAGTCTACATTACTACATCCATTGTGATCTGTC
>CAZOSQ010000071.1:0-11652 GCA_964582245.1 uncultured Bacteroidales bacterium
GGCGATAAAAATTATTGATTACTGCGGGTACGTGGAGTGTTGTGAGCAATTATAATGAATTTACAATAACAAAGCATTTTCATAAATTCATTAATACCCAGAAGTTATCGGGAATCATTAACGAGAACCTATATTTTTGACATTTAAACCTATATTTTTACCAGTCTATTACATGTAACTTATAATTCGTTTTTTTCGTAATAATTTAGGGAGAAACTAATAATTATTATTAATTCTTAAATATTCAACTTAAAATTTTTTTTTTATATTTACCTTTGGTAATAATATAATTAATTTAAATAAGAACATGGCAAACTTAAGAATTCTTTTTGGGCTAATTCCAAAAACTGGAACATTGGAAGCAAATGAAGCGGCACTAATTAAAGAATATAATGAATTAGAGGAATTCAGCAAGTCAAAAGAATTTGACCGGTACCAGGAATTGGAAGCTCTTATTTCCTCCAATGAATTTATTCAAAAGAAAAAAGAAATTGAATCACAAAAATTTACCGACACCGAGGAATATAAGAAAGAACAGCAATTTCATCAATTGGATAAATCAAAAGATATTAAAAATTATTATAAAATTAAAAGTTCTCCCCAACTTCAAAAGTTCCAAAAAATTTCCCAATCAGGAATAATTGAAAAGGCCAACGAACTGGAAAAATTTATTAATTCCCCGGAATTTAACGAGGCAAAATCCTCCAAGGAATATAAAAAAAGCCCGGCTCATCAAAAGGAAATAGAATTAAAAAAAATAAAAAAATCATCAGACTATAAATTTTATTACAAATTCCAAAATAATCCTGTTTACCAAAGCTACCAGAAGCTTGAAGGATCTCCTGATATCGAGACTTATGAAGAATTGAAAAAATTTGTTCAATCCTCCAAATTTAAAAAGGTGAAGGATTACATGAAACTTTCGCCAAAAAAGAAATACGAACAATCGGAAGAATATCAAAAAGAACAGGAATACCTGGGATTAAAAAATTCAAGTAAGTTCAAATGGTATTTTTCTTTAAAAGATTCTAATAAATTTGATGAATTAAAAAAATGGAAAATTTCTTTCGAAGATGATTTTGAAGGCACTTCTCTTGATAACAGTAAATGGTTGACCAATTACTTTTGGGGAGACATGGTGTTGAATGATAAATATTCAATGATCACGGACAAACATATCCCATCCGATAATAACATTCAAGTTAAAAACAGTGTTGCCACGATTATTACAAGGAAAGAAAAAGCAAATGGAAAAGCTTGGTCACCGGAATATGGTTTTGTACCCAAGGAATTTGATTATACTTCGGGTATACTTTGCAATGGAAAAAATTTCAAACAAAAATATGGCCGATTTAAAGCCAAGGTAAGGTTAAACAAACCTAGTGGAGTAACTCATGCTTTCTGGATGTTAAGCGAGCATGCTTTGCCACACGTTGATGTTTTTAAATTTCAAAAGAACAAACTCGTTGCCTCCAATTTTTGGGGCAGTCTATCTGATTCACAAAGCATAAATAAGTTTATTTCAAAAATTACAGGTGCAAAACTTTGTGAAAATTTTTATATATACAGCTTGGAGTGGTCACCAGGAAAAATGGTTTGGAAGATAAATGATATTGAAGTAGCCAGTCAAACCCAAGGTTTGCCCACTGAACCCATGTTCCTCAATTTCAGTTCTGGAATATATGATGGTGATCCTTCTTCACTGCCTGCTACCATGGATATAGATTGGGTTAGATGCTATGAGCTATCCGAATAAATTATTAAAGCATTGATATTATGCTTATAAAAGCATAAAATAATTGGCAAAACCAGGCTTTCTTTTCTAAAGAAACCTGGTTTTTCATTTAAAAGAAAATTATACCTTCACTCTCCTACCGGAAATTTATTTGCTAAATAACATACTGGCTCCTAGTTTTTTCACATTTTTCTAGAAAATCAGAAACTGCTTCCAATGATATTTCAAATTCTTCCATGAAACCTTCATGCCCTGAATTTTCCAACTTGACAAGCATGCAATTTTTAACAAGATTACTTTGCTCCTCTATTTTCGAAAAAGGAATATAATTATCTTTCATTCCGGCAATAAAAAGAACCGGTACATTAGCATCTTTGAGCACGTGCAGACGTTCTGGACGTTGTTTCATACCTTCCAAGGCAGCAATAATTCCTCTCTCGGGTGTTTTTAAAGCAATTCTTTTCACGTATTCCACCTCATCAACCATGGTAGCTACATGTCTATCTGAAAACATTTTAGGGATATTGGTATTTATTATCAATTCTTTCTTACCCTCTTTAACCAGGTGTATTTCCCTGTCCCTGTTTTGTTTTTTTTCGGGTGGATCTGCTGATGCAACTGAATGAAATAAGCCAAAACCTTTTAGCAATTCCGGAAAATTTTCAGCAAAAGCCAAGGTTACATAACCTCCCATTGAATGTCCTATGACTACTGCCTTCTTTATTTTAAGATGATCCAGGACTGCTTTAACTGCCTCGGCCATGTCATCCATGGTCGCTATCATCCCGGGAAGATCACTCTCACCATGTCCCGGCAAGTCTAGCGTGATTACCCTGTACTTTTCTGCCAATTTATATGCAAATTCATCCCATACTTTTTGCGACTCCAAGTAACCATGAAGAAGAACTACAGGAAATCCTTTTCCTTGATCGCGATAATTTATTATTTTCTTATCATGAAAAAACTTTTCTGTCATAATGCCAATTTTTAAAATCTTTGTTTATAAAAAGCAGTGTTGCAACTTTCCAAGCCCAACTTGTTACTGATCATGGATCCTATTATTTTTTTTCCTGCATAATTTTCTCTATTTCATATGCTTCAATTGGTATGTTTTCCATCAAGTCTATCGGCTCATCTCCTGTAATTAAAATATCATTTTCTAAACGTATACCGATATTTTCCTCTTCAATATAAATTCCGGGTTCACAAGTTACCACCATTCCCGGTTGAAGAGGAATATTTTTATCACCCACATCATGTACATCAAGTCCAAGAAAATGAGATACACCATGCATGAAATATTTCCTGTACAAGGGTTTTCCTATTTCCTGGTCCTGCAAATCTTCCTCTGTATATAAACCAAGAACTACATGTTCTTGTTCGGCCAGGCGAATAACTTCCTCCTGGATTTCATTTAAAGTTTTTCCCGGAACAAGTAGTTGAACAGTTTCCCTGAAAATCCGTAGTACAGATTCGTAACATTCCCTTTGTCTAGGGGAAAAACGCCCATTAATAGGTATGGTTCTAGTACAATCCGAAGCATAATTGGCATACTCGGCACCAAAATCCATTAATAACAATTCACCATCATCGCATTGTTTGTTGTTTTTGATGTAGTGTAAAATACAGCTGTTTTCTCCAGAAGCTATAATGGGTTCATAAGCATGCCCATTGGCCCCGCTTCGTGTGAATTCATGTGTTATTTCGGCCTCAACTTCATTCTCCATTAGTCCGGGTTTTACAAATCTTAAAACACGAAAAAATGCTTTTTCTGTAATGTTACAAGCATGTTGAATCAAATCTACCTCGGTTGGCTCTTTTATAAGTCGAAGCTCGGTTAAAACAGGCGCCAATCTCTCGTAATGATGAAGAGGGTACTTATTTTTCATCTCGTGCACAAATCGCAAATTCTTGTATATGACTTCTGAAGAAAATCTTGGGTTTTCATTAAGATTAAGATATACTTTTGAAAAAATAGGCATCAAGGATGATAAAACCTTTTCAAAATCTTCCAGCCAATAAACAGTTTTAACACCAGAAACCGAGGTTGCTTCCTTTTTTGATAACCTTGATCCAACCCAAGTCTTTATCTCTTTATTGCTTTTTTCCAGGAAAAGAATTTCCCCGAGTTTTTCATCCGGGTGACCCGGGACCATGAGAAGAATACTTTTTTCCTGGTTTATCCCACTAAGATAAAACATATCGGAATCTTGTCTAAAAGGATAAGTAACATCACCATTTTTTGGCATTAAATCGTTTGAATGAACAATGACAATGGAATTGCGGGTGATTTTTTTTACTAATTTTTCCCTGTTTTTCTTGAAAAAAACATTTTCTATTTTCGCGTACCTCATAGGAAAATAATGTTTTTAATAAATTATTAATGATGTTTCTATCCAGAAACCCTGATGCATATTACTCATTGGACTATATAAGTTCTAAATAATTTAAATATCAAATTAAATTATTTAAGTTAAATTTGTAACTGTACCCTAATAATTCATAAATTTATGAATTATTCTGATAATATTTTTGAATAAAGGAAAATGAATTAAATCCATGAAAAGCTGGAAAATCATTTTCAATGGGTAGGATTTTGAATACATTGCATGTATTTTCCCTACTGAATTATAAAAAAAAGATAATTGTTCATTACATTTTAAAATTATTATATGGGAGGATTATTTACTCAGTCGGTTGGAAGAAAATTGTTAATGTCTTTGGCAGGTATCTTCCTTCTTGTTTTCCTATTGGTACATTTGGCTATCAATTTGCTAGTGATGATACCTGATAAAGGTGAATTATTTAACCTGGCTTCGAACTTTATGCGAACCAACTGGATCATAAAAACATTTGAAATTGTACTTCTCCTAGGATTTTTGATACACATGTTTTATGGAATTAGGTTAAGTGTACAAAACTGGATGTCGCGCCCGAAAAAATATAAAATATCGCCTAAATCGGATACATCACCATTTTCCAGGTACATGTTTCACACGTCAATTATTATTACCATTTTTCTTATCATCCACTTGATGGATTTTTATTTCACCACGAAATTTGGAGCTCATGTAGCAACCATATCATATGATGGGGGAATTTCTATTTATGAAAATATGGGACAACTAGTTATTGACAAATTCAAAATGCCGGGGTTCGTGATATTTTATTTACTATCATTTATCATTTTGGGATTTCACTTGTTGCATGGGTTTAAATCAGCCTTTCAAACCTTGGGTTTAAATGATCAACCCTACAGCCAATCAATCAGGATAGCTTCTTATGCTTATTCAGCGATAATTGTGTTAGGATTTTCCCTTATACCCCTGTATGTTTATTTCTTTATATAAAGAAAACCAATATTATATATGATTAAATTAGATGCTAAAATACCCGATGGTTCCCTTTCAGAAAAGTGGGACAATTATAAATCGAGCCAAAAACTTGTTAACCCTACCAATAAACGCAAGTTGGACGTAATAGTCGTAGGAACCGGTTTGGCCGGGGCATCCGCGGCTGCTTCTCTTGGCGAATTGGGATTCAACGTCAAAGCCTTTTGCTACCAAGATAGCCCCAGGCGTGCCCATAGTATAGCTGCTCAAGGAGGTATAAATGCGGCCAAAAATTATCAAAACGATGGTGACAGTATATACCGCCTTTTCTATGACACCATCAAAGGAGGTGATTATCGATCCAGGGAAGCCAATGTATATCGGCTTGCCCAGGTAAGTAATGAAATAATCGACCAGTGCGTAGCACAAGGTGTTCCTTTCGCTAGGGAATACGGGGGATTGCTTGCAAACAGGTCATTTGGAGGAGCACAAGTTTCCAGGACCTTTTATGCCAGGGGCCAAACCGGTCAACAATTATTACTGGGAGCTTACCAGGCACTCAATAGGCAAATAGCCGCTGGTACGGTTGAAATGCATTCCCGCACGGAAATGCAGGACGTGGTAATTATAGATGGTAAAGCCAGGGGAATCATTACAAGGAACTTGGTCACGGGAGAACTGGAAAGATACTTTGCCCATGCCGTAATCATTGCCTCGGGAGGATATGGGAATGCCTTTTTCCTTTCAACTAACGCCATGGGATCCAATGGAAGTGCTATTTGGCAGTCGTTCAAAAAAGGAGCCTATTTTGCCAATCCGTCTTTTGTACAAATACATCCTACCTGTATACCTGTTCATGGATTTTACCAATCCAAATTAACCTTGATGAGCGAAAGCCTTAGAAATGATGGTCGAATTTGGGTACCCAAGAAAAAAGAAGATGCTGAAAAAATCAGGAACAAAGAGCTTAAACCTACCGATATTCCGGGAGAAGATCGAGATTATTTTTTGGAACGCCGTTATCCTGCTTTTGGCAACCTTGTTCCAAGAGATGTTGCATCAAGGGCTGCCAAGGAAAGATGCGATGCTGGATTTGGAGTAGAAACAGGACTAGCAGTTTACCTTGATTTTGCCGATTCAATAAAACGATTAGGAAAAGATGCTATTTCTGCCAGGTATGGCAACCTGTTCCAGATGTACGAAAAAATTACGGATAAGGATCCTTACCAAGAACCAATGATGATATATCCCGCCATTCATTACACCATGGGAGGTATTTGGGTTGATTACGAGCTTATGACAACGATACCAGGCTTATTTGCCATAGGAGAATCCAATTTTTCCGATCACGGGGCTAATAGGCTTGGAGCTTCTGCTTTAATGCAAGGCCTTGCTGACGGGTATTTCATATTGCCATACACCCTCCAAAATTACCTTGCTGATGAAATCAGGGTGCCGCGGATTTCCACTGATGAGCCTGAATTCCTAGAGGCAGAGGAAAAAATAAATGAAAGAGTTAACAAGCTATTAAATATCAAGGGAAAACATTCGGTAGATTCTTTCCATAAAAGGTTAGGCCTGTTGCTTTGGGATCATGTTGGAATGGCCCGTAATGCCAATGGATTGAATAAAGTAATCAAAGATATTGGTGAATTAAGGGAAGAATTTTGGAAAGATGCACGAATTCCAGGTGAATTAAATGCTTTAAACGGGGAATTAGAAAAAGCCGGGCGTGTAGCTGATTTTCTCGAAATGGGTGAATTAATGGCGAGAGATGCCCTTAACAGGGAAGAATCTTGTGGCGGCCATTTTCGGGAAGAACATAAGACAGGAGAAGGCGAAGCATTGCGCGATGATAAAAATTATGGTTATGTTGCAGCCTGGGAATACAGGGGAGAAAAAGAAAATCCCCTTTTACACAAAGAATCACTGGAATTCAAGAACGTGGAAATTAAACAAAGAGATTACAAGTAAAAAGAAGTAGCGATGAATTTGAAACTCAAAATTTGGAGACAAAAGAATTCCCTTTCAAAAGGAAAATTTGAGAATTACAATCTAGAAAATATTTCTCCTGATAGTTCATTTTTAGAAATGCTGGATGTATTAAATGAACAATTAATTGCAGAAGGAAAGGAACCTATTGCATTTGATCATGATTGTCGTGAAGGTATATGTGGCGCATGTGGTTTATACATAAATGGACGTGCGCACGGACCTGATAAAGCAATCACCACCTGTCAATTGCACATGAGAAAATTTAAAGACGGTGATACCCTGGTAATTGAACCCTGGAGGGCACGACCTTTCCCGGTAATAAAAGATTTAATGGTAGATCGCTCTTCTTTTGAGAAGATCATCCAGGCGGGCGGGTATGTTTCCGTGAATACCGGGGGAGTTCCCGATGCAAATGTTATCCCAGTGGCCAAAGCAAACCAAGAAACAGCGATGGATGCCGCTGCTTGCATAGGCTGCGGCGCATGCGTGGCAGCCTGTAAAAATGCATCTGCCATGCTTTTCGTTGCTTCCAAGGTTTCACACCTATCGCTTCTACCACAAGGACAAGTAGAAGCTAAAGAACGTGTGAAAAAAATGGTTGTCGAAATGGATAGAATGGGTTTTGGAAATTGCACGAATACCGGGGCATGTGAGGCTGAATGTCCAAAAGAAATTAAGTTAACCCACATAGCCCGTATGTTCAGGGAATACTATGTATCAAAAATTTAACCTATAACAGCTTTATAATTAAACCTACACTAATACGAATAAGGTGTTCATGAAAATTGATTCACCTTATTCGCTACTTTAAAAGACCATTAATAGTTATGCCAAAAAAGTGAGTCTTATGCTTAAAAATTATAGTTTTTCAAAAGTTAGAATTTGAGCTAGTAACCTAATAATCAATATTTCATTTTGAATAAAAAATTTCATTTTTTGTACGAATTACTTGGCGTTTGAAATAAATTTTGTACCTTCGCAAGGTAAATCTATTTAATAACAGATTATTAAAATTGCCTATGCCTTACAGACGATTACCCAATACAGATGTAGCAAGACAGAGAGCTTTAAGAACAGCTTACGAAAAAGGAAAAGAACTTCCTCCTTTCAAACTTTCATTCAGCCAAGGAACCTTTCGGGAAATACAATCATTTTTACCCGTTTTTGAAAAAGCAATGATAGAACATAAACAAGCGTATAAAAACCAGATAGAAAAAAATAAAGATTACCAGTTAGCCCTGAAAAAGGCGAAATTATATATCTCACACTTTATACAAGTGATGAACATGGCCATTGCCAGGGGAGACTTGATGCAAAAAAACAGGGTCTATTATGGCCTGGGTGAAAAGGATCGAAAACTTCCTTCCTTGAATACAGAAGCCGATGTTATAAAATGGGGCGAAAACATTATTAAAGGAGAAGATAGTCGCAAAATGAAAGGTCTAACCCTCATAACCAATCCAACGATAGCCGTTGTCAAGGTGCGATATGAAAATTTTCTTGATGCTTATAAATTCCAAAAAACGTTACAAAAAAATAATAACAGGTTTCTAAGAGAACTGGCGATATTACGCGATCAAGCTGATAATATCATCGTGAATATATGGAATGAAGTAGAGCATTCTTACCGTGATCTTCCCGAGAAATTACGGCGTGATAAGGCTTCAGAGTATGGTGTAACTTATGTATACAGGAAAAACGAAATCGACCAAATCGAAATCATGGGAGAAAGTCGTATCAATAGTGTACTATAAGGAATTATACACTTTATTATTTTTATTCTTCCGATAAAAAATCCACAACAGTAAGGTGACTGTTATTAGGCTAACCAATATTGCTTCTTGCATGCCTTGACTGGTACCCATTGATTCGTATTTCTTAGTCACCGAGCTTGGATCATTGCTAAATAAAAACACGAGAACCACGTACAAACCATTATTTATGAAATGAGCTCCAATGGGAATCCATAGATTTCGACTCCAAAAAAAGATATACCCCATTAGTAAACCCAACAGGAGTCGTGGTAAAAAAGTCAAAAACATTAGATGAAATGCACTAAATAAAATGGAGGTAATTATTATTGCTACATGTGCATTATTAATCCTTTTTTGCAATGATTGCTGGATAATGCCCCGGAAAAGCATTTCTTCACCAATAGCAGGAATAATTGCAATCACTAAAATATTAATAAATAGATCTTTAATAGTATCCCCACTAACCATTAAAGAAACAGTTTGCTCATATTGAGTTTCCATTTCACGTACCCAACGTTCCACTTCCCGTGGAAAAGGAATCCAAGAATTTACCTCGGCAGAAAAATTAACTATGGGTTGTCCAAAGATTATTACCATAAAAATTATTAATATTGATAATATCCCCGGACTATTATTCATTTTAAGAAAAGAAAATATTTTATTCTTGCTAAAATAGGCTATTATTAAGGACGGTACAATAAATAAGGTAATTCCCTGGACAGTTTGTAAATATTTTAGCAACCCCAGGTAATCCTTCCTATCCAAGGTCCCTTCGAGTACCATATTTAATGTTTCATAATCAATTCCAAAAATGGGTAAGGCTGTTAATATTCCTAAATACATGGATATAACTCCTGCTAATATGGCCGTCATCATAATAAATAAAACCCTAAGAGACTCGCTATTTTCAAAAAATCTTTTTCCCATAATGCTGGAATATTTTTGGTAATTTTGTAGTTAAAAGTAAGTATAATTTTTAATTGGAAAAACTTTCTTTATACTTTTGAACGAGGTAAAGTGCCAAGAATGTTTAAAAGATAAAGAAGAAAAAGCTAACAAAGTATATTGTCGATGAGAATAGGAACACTTGAAATACCGGACAAAGCCATTCTTTTAGCCCCAATGGAAGATGTTACAGATCCATCCTTCCGGTACATGTGTAAAAAATTTGGTGCAGACGTAGTATATACCGAGTTTATTTCATCTGACGGTTTGATTCGTGATGGGAAAAAAAGCATTAAAAAATTAGAGATTTTTGACCATGAACGCCCAATTGGTATCCAGTTGTACGGGCATCTTAAAGAATCTATGATTGAAGCCGCTTTAATAATCGAACAAGCCAAACCAGACGTTATAGATATAAATTTTGGCTGCCCCGTTAGAAAGATTGCTGCTAGGGGAGCCGGTGCCGGTATGCTTAATAACATCCCTTTAATGGTAGATATCACCAAGGCTATTGTAGATGGTGTTAAAATTCCGGTTACCGTGAAAACCCGTTTAGGATGGGATGAAAACTCCAAAAACATCATAGAAATTGCAGAAAAATTGCAAGACTGCGGGATTAAAGCGATCACCATTCATGGACGAACAAGAGCACAATTATACAAGGGAACTGCAGATTGGTCATTGATAGGAGCTGTAAAGAACAACCCGCGTATGAAAATACCGGTGATAGGAAATGGTGATGTAGATTCTCCAGAAAAAGCCAAGGAAATGTTTAATCGATATGGAGTTGATGGAATTATGATTGGCAGGGCTGCTACCGGTACCCCATGGTTATTCAGGGATATAAAGAGCTTTCTCGATTCGGGTAAAAAACCTGATCCTCCATCCGTGCATGAAAAAGTCGAGTGGGCAAAGGAACATTTCATTCGTTCATTGGAATGGAAAGGCTCCAATAGGGGTACTTACGAGATGCGGAGGCATTTTGTGAATTATTTTAAGGGATTGCCTGATTTTAAAGAATATCGGCTTAAGCTTGTTACATTAACCGATAAAGAAAGTATACTCTCAACTCTTGATGATATCAACAAGAATTATTCAAACTATTAACAGGAATTCATACATGGTTTGACTGGTTACAATCCCCAATTAAGCATCATGGCAATCTTCATTTAAAATGTATCAATCCGGGCACTACTTAATTTGTCGGGGGTAATCTATGTTAAAATGCAATCCTATACTTTCTTTCCTTTCCCGGGCAAACTTGATAATCAGGTAACCCACGTTAATCATCTTACGCAACTGGCACAGTTTTCTTGATAGTTTAGATTTTTTGTATAAATCTTCTGTTTCATTATAAATAATTTCAAGCCTTTTCAATGCCCTTTCCAAACGAAGATTTGACCGGACAATCCCCACGTAATTGCTCATGATTTGCTGGACTTCTTTCCTGCTCTGGATTATTAAAATCATTTCTTCAGGTAAAGTAGTCCCTTCATCATTCCAGCCGGGTATATTTTTAGGAATATGAATGAATTTCATTAGATTTATAGCATCCTTCGCAGATCGATCGGCAAAGACAATGGCTTCTATCAGGGAGTTAGATGCCAACCTATTTGCCCCATGCATGCCCGTAGAAGAAGTTTCCCCGGCAGCATATAATCGATTAATCGAAGTTTGCCCATTCATATCCACTTTTATTCCCCCACATAGGTAGTGAGCAGCTGGTATTACCGGGATCAATTGACGTGTTATATCTATTCCTAATGACATACATTTCTTGTAAATATTAGGAAACATGCTTTTAGTTGTCCCGGAATTTTTCCCGGTACAATCCAGGTAAACATGATCTTCCCCTCTTATTTTCATTTCATTATCAATTGCCCTAGCCACT
>CAZOSQ010000072.1:0-11583 GCA_964582245.1 uncultured Bacteroidales bacterium
TTGGAGAAGGCAAAGAAACATGGGATAATTTATTTTTAATTTAAAAATATTTTTTTAACATGGAATGGGATATTGTTTAACTTTGTTTTTTCTTTAAATTTTAATCCTATGAAACATACATGTTTAACAAAACGCAAACACAGGGGTATAATAATTCCTAAACATGTATGTTCCATCATACCAATTTAATACAAATTATTATATGATGAAACATCCATGTATTTCATACACAAACACGAATGAACCGAACCGCATGGGCGGTGAGCTCACCGAAGGTAATATAATTTCGTAACATGGATGTTCCATTCGACCATTAAAAATAAATTTTGTACGGATGAATCAAAAACATGTAAAAAAGGTACATTCTTTAACCTTCAGGAAGTGGCAAAGCAAAAATTATTCTGTTTTTAACAGCTTGAAACAAGTTATACGAATTGGAACCCTTTCTATTGCTTACTTGCTGGTGAAGGTTCCTTCTTCTGCTGTTTTCGCACAGGATGACACCTTGCAAATCACCCAACCCCGGGACGAAGAAATTGATGAAATTGTGATTTCCGGGCAACAAACTGCCGTATTGAATAACGAGTTGTCCCGGGTTGTTCAAGTGATAACCAAGGAAGAAATTGAGCGATCACCAGCTACCAGCACAGCAGAACTTCTCCAGTATGCTATGAACGTGGATGCCCGGCAAAGGGGAACACATGGTGTTCAAACAGATATTAGCATAAGGGGGGGATCTTTTGATCAAGTTATGATTTTATTAAATGGAGTAAATATTTCTGATCCCCAAACAGGTCATCATCACCTTAACCTTCCCCTGGACCTGGAAAGCATTGAAAGAATCGAAATTTTAGAAGGACCGGGGGCCCGGTTTTTTGGACCTAATGCCTATAGTGGGGCTATCAATATTATTACCGGTGCCCGTAAAACTAATGCCATAGCGGTGAATGGAGTTGTGGGGCAGCATCAATATCTAAATACAGGGATTAATGCAACCTTGTCGAGCGAGAACCTCGTGAATTTTTTTTCCTTTAACAGGAAATCATCAGGGGGATACATCGAGAATACTGATTTTCGGTCGACTCACCTTTTTTACAACGGGAATCTATATACCTCTTTAGGTAATTTAGAATGGCAAACAGGATTTAACGAAAAAGGATTTGGAGCAAATAGTTTTTATACAGCCAAGTATCCTGATCAATATGAAAACACAACAACTTATTTCGGGAGTGTCAAATTCAAATCAAAAAGTATAATAAACTTAGAACCTACCATCTATTGGAGAAGACACCAAGATAGGTTCGAACTTTTCCGCGAAAGTGTATATGAAAAAACTGAAAACGGTTTATATGTGGATGGAGTCGATACGGCTGGTTTTCCTTTACCAGGAGGCGGGCTTTACCCGTATGCAGGTCATAATTATCATATGACGGATATCTATGGTGCCAATTTAAAATCACATTACAAGTGGCTTGCAGGTCAAACAGCTTTTGGAGCTGGTTGGCGGCGTGAAGTAATTAATAGCAACGTGCTGGGTAATTCAACGGGAGATACATTAAGTGTACCTGGAGAACCTGCTGGATTTTTCACCAAATATTTTGCACGTGATCAATTAAATTTTTACTTGGAACATAAACTGGATATAAATAATTTTTTCATCACGGGTGGTATTTTATTACATGCCAACTCTGATCTTGATTGGGAGCCGGGAATTTTCCCCGGTATTGACCTGGGATATAAACTAAAGGATTATCACTTGTTTTTTTCCTATAACCATTCGTTGAGAATGCCAACCTTTACGGACATGTTTTACGTTGGACCTACAAATTTAGGAAATATAAATCTTTTACCAGAAAAGGCAAATAGCTATGAAACGGGGATAAAATATTCAAAACCTTATTTAACTGCTTATTTTGCAGCTTTTTACAATGATGCATATAACGTGATCGACTGGGTGAAAGTAGATGTTGATGAAAAATGGGAGAGTAAGAATATCACTGAAATAGGTATATATGGGACAGAACTATACATGAAGTTGAACACTTCACAATTAAAAAAGGCTAGCCTACCCGTAAATTTTATTACCCTTAATTATGCTTTTATTTACCAGCAAAAATCAAGTTCACAATTCATATCTAAATACGTATTGGATTACTTGAGACATAAAGCTGTCCTAGGTGTGGATCATGATATTATTAGTAAATTAAAGGCATCCTGGAGATTAACCTTACAGGACCGGGAAGGGTCATTTTCTGATGCATCCACGGGAAAAGAAATCCCATACAAGCCATTTTTGCTAATGGACGGAAAAATTTATTGGAAAGCGAAATTTTATACTTTATATTTTGAAACTTCCAATATATTTAATAGTTCCTATTATGATATCGGGAATGTAATACAGCCTGGCATATGGTTTAGGGGAGGGTTTAAAGCAAATATTAACCTTTAGAATCCTACTGGTAATTCCCTTGAAATTGATTTATTAAAATTTTTCATGGGGATTATTTCTTAAATAATTTTCAAAATTTTATTTTTCACGGAGATAAATTTCCCGTGGAAATTTATGCTTATCTTTAATGCTTCTTTTGATAATGACCTGGAAAAATGAAAAACGAAATCAACAAAATATTTGAAGCAGAAGCAGAAGCTATTAGTAAAATACCCGTAACGGATAATTATGAAAAAACACTGGATATTATTTTTGAACATATCCATAAAAAAAATGGGAAAGTTATCGCAAGTGGCATGGGAAAAGCAGGGCAAATAGCTATAAATATAGCCACCACTTTCAGTTCGACAGGAACTCCTGCAGTTTTTTTACACCCATCAGATGCCCAGCATGGAGATCTAGGTATTATCCAGGAAAATGACGTATTGCTACTTATATCAAATTCCGGGAAGACCAGGGAAATCTTGGAGTTAGTGGAATTATCTAAAAAACTGTACGATCATTTGCCTATTATAGTAATAACAGGTAATACTGAAGGAGATTTGGCTCGTTTGGCCGATGTTGCAATACATACAGGAAATCCTAAAGAAGTTTGTGTTTTGGGGTTAGCACCAACCACCTCGACGACTGTTATGACAGTAATAGGTGATGCCCTCGTGGTTATGATGGAAAAAAAGATAAAATTCACACATGTTGATTATAATAAACGTCATCATGGTGGTTACCTGGGTCAAAAATCACGAAGGGCAATTGATAATTTATAATTCATTGAAGGTGAAAAACCTTATTTTATAATGGACAATTTCGGTTCATCATTTTAATCAATCCTTGAAGTAATTTTCAAGGCTAGTGTCTTGTCAATGATAAAGTGACGGGGTGAAATATGCCTCTACCTATGATTAGAAAAAGGTTTCATCCGCTTTAATACATGTGACCCGTCACTAGGAAAAATGTTGTTATTACATGTTGTGTTAACACCATATTATTCAACTGTTACAGATTTGGCCAAATTCCTAGGTTGATCCACGTTACATCCTCTTAAAACAGCAATATGGTAAGATAGTAATTGCAAGGGGATAACTGTCAACAATGCCGAAACAGCTTCAATGGAATTTGGTACTTCAATAACGTGGTCAGCCATCCTGGCGACTTCACCGTCTCCCTCGGTAACAACTGCTATCACCACTCCATTTCGAGCTTTGACTTCCTGGATATTGCTAATGATTTTTTCATAAGATTTATCTTTGACAGCAATAAATACCACTGGCATCTTTTTGTCAATCAAGGCGATTGGCCCGTGTTTCATTTCAGCCGCGGGATACCCTTCGGCGTGTATATAAGAAATTTCTTTCAATTTTAATGCCCCTTCCAATGCTACAGGAAAACAATACCCGCGGCCTAAGTATAGGAAATTGGAAGCATCTTTAAATAATTCTGCAGTTTTTTTATAGGATTCGTTATTTTTCAGAATTATTTCTATTTTTTCAGGGATGGCTTTCAGTTCTTCTATGAAGCAATTGTAAATTTCATTACTCAGGGTACCTTTTCTTTTCCCGAGCAGGATCGCCATCATGGCCAGCACCGTTACCTGCGCCGTGAAGGCCTTGGTGGAAGCTACCCCTATTTCGGGGCCGGCATGCGTATAAACACCGCCATCTGTTTCCCTGGGAATACTTGATCCCACTACGTTGCATATTCCCAGTACCGTGGCCCCGGCTTCCTTGGCAATACCTATTGCAGCAAGTGTATCCGCGGTTTCTCCACTTTGACTAATGGCAATTACTACATCTTCTTTATAAATTAAAGGATTGCGGTAACGAAATTCAGAAGCATATTCTACTTCCACGGGAATACGCGCGTATTCTTCCAGGAGGTATTCTCCAATTAAACCAGCATGCCAGGAGGTTCCACAACCTATGATGATAATTCTCTTGGCATTATCCAGTTTTGGCATTACATTATAAAGTCCTCCCAGCTTAATTTCATTTTCGTATATTCCCAATCTTCCCCTAAAGGTATCAAGAATAGATTTGGGTTGCTCGAATATTTCTTTTAGCATGAAGTGCTCGAAACCGGCCTTATCAATCTCTCCAATGTCAAGGTCAAGTTTTTGGATTTTGGGTGTGAGAATGTCATTGGATAGGGTTTTTAGTATGAGTTCGTCTTTTTTAATAACAGCAACGTCATTATCATTGAGGTAAATAACCCTATCCGTATGTTCGATAATAGGAGTGGCATCTGATCCAAGAAAATATTCATTTTGTCCAACGCCAATCACCAGGGGACTTCCTTTGCGGGCAGCAATTAACTTGTTTGGTTCATCCTTGCACATGATAACAAGCCCGTAAGCCCCGATCACTTTTGTTAGTGCTAACCTGACGGCGAGTTCCGCGCTAATATTTCCTTTCAAATAAATATATTCAATAAGGTTAGCCAATACTTCGGTGTCCGTTTCGGTTTGAAATTTATATCCTCTTTTTTCTAACCTATTTTTTAAGGAACCGTAATTTTCAATAATACCATTGTGGATGATCACAAATTTATCATTCATTGAAGTATGCGGGTGAGCATTGGTATCATTGGGTTCTCCATGAGTAGCCCACCGGGTGTGCCCGATCCCGATTAATCCCGAGTGAAAAGATTTCACATCTTTATTTTTTCTTTCAAGGTCTACAACTTTACCCTTGCACTTGGAAACATTGATCTTACCATTATCAAGGATCGCTACTCCCGATGAATCATAACCACGATATTCAAGTCTTTTTAAACCGTTAATCAGGATTTGGTAAGCTTCTTTATTACCAATATAACCTACTATTCCGCACATTTTATTTAAAATCTTTTAAGTCCGTATAATAAATTTTTAGTTTGATACCGGGTTCAGTTGAACTAAGTGTTGTATTTTTTTCAGGTTCAAAACGATTTGTAGGTTCAACTATGAGTTTTTGATGATGATCACTTAATTCACCGTCCAAGTACATTTGGATAAAACTGGTTATATTAAAAATATAATGATCCCCCTCGAGGCGTCCCTGGTCAGCGAAAAAGCTAAATCGAGGATCCCTTGGATCGGGAGGAATGGTTTCAAGTAATGAAGTATCATTTTCCCTAACATTTAGAGTTTCATTATAAATATAAATTGCCAGTTTTTCCAACATTTTTGCAGAGGAAGTATCTCCAAGATTTTCAATATATAATTCAGCCTTATTAATAATTAAGGGCAGGGAATCTTTTAAAGGTTCCAATGATGAGAAATCTAGGATAGAATTCACCCCCCCGAGGGTTTGAACAAACATTTTATTATCGGGATCTTCAATGGATGGTTCAATGTAAGCATTTATAGGATACCCGGTGTAAGTATGCTTGTACAGGTTAACCACGGGGCCTTTGTAGCCTGTTCTTTCGGGGAAATCAAAAAAATATGAAAAGGAACCTTTTTGATCATTTTCATGGAAATACAAATATGCACCGGAAATTTTAGGTGCATATAAGTTACAATAAGCAAAGCTTGATCCTTCTGTTATATCTTCATACTGCATGTAAATACCATGGAAGTATTGGGTAAAACATTCTTGTTTTTGGTATACCGAATCTGAATTTGCGGGTGGCTTTATCAACCTGTTGGCAACATCTTTATCCACCTCGAAGACCAATAAGGAATCGCCCTGTGAGTGTTTGAATGTAGCAATCGGGGTAGAAGATTTTATGAACAAATCATCATCATTTGAATAATATAAGATGTTGGGATCAAAATAATTGGTCAACTCGTATATTTTAATTTTATCAAAATTACTTGTACTTCCATGAATAGAATCAACCACGATTTTTATAATAAGTGAGTCTACTATTGGATTCTGTCCAAAGAGATCAGAAGGTTGTTGGGTACTGTCTATGAATCTAGCAGGTATAAAAGTCATTGCAAGATCAGTCTTTGTTTCCCCGAAAAAGTTGTCGTAGCTATAACCAAGAAGGTTCAATGTTTTATTCATTGTTGGCACCTTGTTCACGGGTAAAGTTGTCCCCGTAACTGTAAATGTTGAATCAACTCTTACGGGATATTTATCATCCGGGGGTACCAGGTTTTTTCCTAAATCCTCTACCTCCTTTTTACAACCATTTAAAATGGTAAAAACCAGTATTACTAAAAATAAACCAACCTGGTATGTGTTACGTCTAAAAATATTTGGGTTCTTATACATTTACTTCTGATAAAATTTTGTCATAAAAATCTGAATAAACATCAATGTAATTTTCAGGATCCTGGTATTCTAAAAATGGTTTACCGTTGGTCTTTGAAAATTCCAAGACACCGGGTTCAATGGATTCGCTTCCTTGAATTACAGCATCGGAATACTGAATGGCAAGTTTGGTGATATCCGAGTATCCCGGGGTTTTCACGATACTTAAGTCTTTATCGCCGATACCTTCCATTTTAGCTTTCTGCTTGAATTTGCTATCAAAGGTATTTCCAAATTGATCATTATAAATGGAGTAAATAATTTTTGAATTCATGAAGAGGGGATCTTCATTAAAACTTTTTTTCAGGTACAGGGGAATCAAACTGGTTAACCATCCGTGACAATGTACAAGATCCGGCGACCATCTTAATTTTCGCACAGTTTCCAGCACCCCGCGGGCAAAAAATATAGCCCTTTCATCATTATCGGCGAAATGTTCCCCGTTTTCGTTTCTCAAGATGGCCTTTCTTTGAAAATAATCCTCGTTGTCAATAAAATATACCTGCATTTTGGCGGCTTGTATGGAAGCAACTTTGATAATAAGAGGATGGTCGGTATCATCAATTATTAGGTTCATGCCTGATAGTCTTATAACTTCATGCAACTGGTTTCTGCGTTCATTGACACAACCGTATCGCGGCATGAATGTCCTAATTTCCCTAGACTTTTCCTGTATGCCCTGGGGTAATGTTCTACAAATCGTGGATATTTCTGATTCCGGTAAATAAGGTGTTATTTCTTGACATATAAAAAGAACCTTCATGTTTTCCATCTATTTCAGGTTTTTGCTTAAAATTCTTGCAAAATTACTAAAAATAATTGACTTGTTACCTCGTACTACTTATTAAAATATGTTCTTTTTTATTACTCAAAATAATCCGGAACCATGATTTTGTGGGAAAAAATATGAAACATTCCCTTCTTTATTTCCTTAATTCACAAGGACTGGTAAAACATATTTTTGGTAAAAAGAAAAATAAAAATGTAAATTAAATCTAAATATGATATACAATTATCTATAATTGATTTAATAAAAAACGAAAGGTATTGTTCAATATTTTATATTTGCAAAAAATTTAAAACATGCAGGTAATATATAAAAGGAAAGAAATAAAGGATTTATTAAAAAACTTGAAAAAAGAGAAGAGCATTGGCTTTGTTCCTACCATGGGTGCCTTGCATGAAGGTCATATATCTCTATTGAGCCGATCGGTGAAGGAAAATGATTTTAACGTGGTAAGTATTTTTGTAAACCCGACACAATTTAATGACAAGGAGGATTTAAAAAATTATCCAAGGGAGTTGGAGGCTGATTTGCAAAAGTTAAAAAAAGCAGGTTGTGATCTAGTGTTTGTTCCTGGTGAGATGGAAATCTATCCCGAACAGGATAATAGGTTTTTTGATCTTGAAGGATTGGATGAAAACATGGAAGGAAAATCCAGGAAAGGACATTTTAACGGGGTTGCCCAAGTAGTTACCAAGTTATTTGATATCGTGATGCCAACCAATGCTTATTTTGGAGAAAAGGATTTCCAACAATTGGCAATTATTAGGTTCTTAACAAAAAAATTGAATTACCCGATCAATATAATAGGTTGTCCCACGTTAAGAGAAAAGAATGGGTTGGCAATGAGTTCACGAAACCAATTATTATCGGCCGATCAAAAAAGGGAAGCTGGAAATATTTCCAAAACATTATTTAAATCAATTGAACTATCTAAGAATTACAATGTTGAACAGGTAAAGGAATGGGTCAAGGAAGAAATAGGCAGAAGTAATATGTTGGATCTTGAATATTTTGAAATCGTGGATGAACAAAATTTAATACCTATAACCCGATGGGAAAAAGAAAGGGGAAGCCGGGCATGCATTGCAGTAAAAACAGGATCCATCAGACTTATAGATAATGTGAAAATTTATTAGTAATTTTGCCATGTTTTCATCTTTATCATAAAAAGTAAGGAAAACCAGGTTTGAAAAACAAAATATTGTAATGGACATAAATCTTTCAATTTCTTATGATTACTAATTTTATTATCACTAGGTTTAATTGATAAATTAATTCACTTAAATAAAACATATTCTTGTGAATATTGAAGTACTAAAATCTAAAATACATAGGGTAACAGTAACCGGGGCTAACCTGAATTACGTGGGAAGCGTAACCATTGATGAGGATCTCATGGAAGCTGCCAATTTGATCGAGGGAGAAAAAGTCCAGGTTTTGAATATTAATAATGGTGAAAGACTCGACACCTACGTAATCACCGGTAAAAGAGGGTCTGGTGAAATATGCCTGAACGGGCCGGCGAGCCGGAAGGTTCTTCCGGGAGATGTAATTATAATTATTTCATATGCTTCCATGGATTTCGAGGAGGCAAAATCTTTTAAACCAACTGTTATTTTTCCCGATACAGAAACCAATAGAATGATTTAATTACAACAGTTAAAAAATCTGTTTTAATGATCCGGTTACTTTTCTAAAATTTGCCATGGTTTGATTGAAAATGTATCCAAGGTTATTAGCAAATAAAAAAATTAAATCCCCCGCGAGATTATTCTTTCTTTAGTTTTTGTTACTAATTCCTTTTTTATATCTTTTCTTCTTATTTTTACCTAGTCGTTTTAAGTCTATTAAATGATGAAAAGGAATATTGATAAGATACTATCTAAAATTACAACCATAGAAATGTTGGTGGAAGAAATTTTCATGAATCGAGAATCGATAGGTAAAATTGTATTCACCAATGGTTGTTTTGACATATTGCACAAGGGACATGTTGAATACCTTGCAAAGGCAGCTAACCTTGGAGATAAATTAATTATTGGTTTAAATTCGGATCATTCGGTTAAGCGGTTGAAAGGTCCTGGAAGACCTCTCAATGATCAGGATACCAGGAGTTTTATTTTGGCTGCATTATTTTTTGTCGATCATGTAGTAATTTTTGATGAAGATACTCCATATGAATTAATTAAACTCATTCAGCCCGACATACTGGTAAAAGGAGGAGATTATATTCCCGAGGAAATCGTGGGATATGATATTGTAAAATCACGTGGCGGGGAAATAATCACCATAGAATTAGTGAAAGATGTTTCAACCACGAATATCATAAAAAAAATAAGGGACGTTTAACAAATGGTCAAGTTAAAAACCACGTATATATGTCAAAATTGTGGGGTTCATTCTCCCAAATGGATTGGGTGCTGTAATTCTTGTGGGGAATGGAATAGTTATGTAGAAGAGGTCCTACAAAAAAATACTGGGCATTCCCCGCTTGCTAATTCCTTGAACCAAACCAAAAATCATCCAACTCCCCTTGGTGAAATTACCTATTCTGATGAAAAAAGAGTAAATACCGGGATACAAGAGTTGAACAGGGTTCTTGGAGGAGGAATTGTACCGGGGTCGGTCATTCTTATAGGGGGAGAACCCGGTATCGGAAAGTCTACCCTTGCCTTGCAATTGGTATTAAAAACCAACGGGTTTAAAACATTGTACATCTCGGGCGAGGAAAGCCTGCAGCAAATTAAACTCAGGGCCGACAGGTTATCCCTTCAGAATGACCAGTGTTTACTATTGAACGAGACCAATATTGAAAGTATCTTGCACCATGTTCAACAGCAATCTCCCGATCTTATCATTATTGATTCTGTACAAACCTTATTCAGTGGTGAATTGGAATCCTCACCAGGAACTGTCACGCAAGTAAGAGAATGTTCTAACAGGATCATTCAACAGGCAAAAACGAGCAATATTCCCTGTATTTTAATCGGGCATATCAATAAAGAAGGGGGATTGGCAGGGCCTAAAGTGCTGGAACATATGGTGGATACCGTGTTGCAATTTGAAGGCGACCAGCATCATTTTTACCGGATTCTAAGATCAAGAAAAAATAGATTTGGTTCTACCTCTGAGATGGGAATTTTCGAAATGACTTCCACGGGTTTGAAAGAAATTAAAAACCCATCCGAGATACTACTTAATAAAAATCAAGATGATTTGAGTGGAATAGCAGTGGCGGCAACCATAGACGGCATCCGCCCGTTTCTTATTGAAGTCCAGGCACTGGTTAGCTCCGCGGTATATGGCAATCCACAAAGGAGTACCACGGGTTTTGATATAAAGAGGTTAAACATGTTACTTGCTGTTTTGGAAAAAAGAGCTGGTTTTCATCTTTCTTCCAAGGATGTTTTTTTAAATATTGCCGGGGGAATAAAAGTAAATGATCCAGCCATTGATATGGCAGTTATATGTTCAGTTCTTTCTTCTAACCTTGACCTGGCGATTGACAAAGGAATTTGTTTTGCAGCTGAAATAGGCCTTTCAGGAGAAGTGAGGCCGGTAAACAGGATCGGGCAACGTGTTATGGAGGCTGAAAAGTTAGGATTTTCAACCATATTTATATCAAAATACAACCAGAAAGAATTAGAAAGTAAAAAACAAAAGATTCATGTAGTCCCGGTTGGAAGAATAGAAGATCTAATTCGAAAATTATTTACATCATAATGACCTTATTCAAAGAAGGATATTATACAGGTATAGAGCCTTACGATATTAAGAAACCCGAGATCGCATCAGGAGAATTATATTATTTTCAAACCCAAAGTGGTCTTGAATACGAGGTGGGTTTTGGACATAAAAAGGACAATTACTTGGCTTACGTGATAAATTTTAGCGTGATAAGTGATGATTATGAAGATGAGTACTCCGAAACGAACAGGGGAGAATTATACCGGGTCATTGCCACCGTCATCAAAATTATCTATATTTTTCATGATAATCATCATTTCGCCGAATCTTATGAATTCTCCGGGGATTTTAAGAAAAATCGGGAGGAAAAGGAGGTAAGTGCCAGGACAAAATTATATTATCGGTATGCTTCCCGAATGGTT
>CAZOSQ010000073.1:0-11492 GCA_964582245.1 uncultured Bacteroidales bacterium
AAGAAGAACCTGGCAAACTACTTAAATCAAATCCTTTCATCCCGGGAGAGGCAGGAAGCACAAATCAAACTGCAATGAATCATTTTGAAAATGATGGAAATATAACACCAGGGACTCTCTTCCCAACTGGAGACTCTTCTCTACTTGTTGAAGAAAATGAAGAACATCATGAAC
The DNA here is from genome assembly GCA_964582245.1 of uncultured Bacteroidales bacterium. Lineage (GTDB taxonomy): Bacteria > Bacteroidota > Bacteroidia > Bacteroidales > CAZOSQ01 > CAZOSQ01. Next base: position 175 of record CAZOSQ010000073.1, read on the forward strand.
CAATCAACGATGCTTTTAGAGAAATATCTTATTTTTCCGGTGGAAATTTAAAGAAAACATCTCGGGAAAAATCTTCCCGTTGGTCTTTAGAAGGACAAATGGCACCCTTATATTCTTACAGGGTTTTGGTTTCCACAACCGAAACAAAACATTTGGATAATTATTACAATGATATCGAATCTGGGTTGATGGCCTATGCGGGAGGTTTTAACGTGCAATATAAAGCCAAAAATAGATTCTCTATTCAAACGGGTTTGTACTATTCAAAAATTGGACAGGTAGTTGAAAATACATACAATCCCAAGCGATTTAAAAAGGGCATACCTTATAACTTCTTGAAAAACCCGGAAATGGCTTTGAAAACATCGACAGGTACTGTTAATGTTTCTCCCCCTCAAGTTAATAATCCCAAGACTGATGTGCTGTATTCTTCGGAAAATTCAGCCAATTCAAGTACCATTATTAATATAAATGAAATAGATCATTTTATCCAAAATTTTGAATATCTTGAAATTCCCCTGATCATGAATTATCGTTTGGTGGATCAAAAGATTGGAGTTGGAGTTTCCGGTGGAGTAGGAGCCAGTATTCTCGTTGATAATGCCATTGGATATAAACAAGAAGGTCAGCTTAAAGAAATCGGGAAAACAAATGATATTAACAAGGTGAATTATAATGGAACACTAGGATTGGGTATAGATTATGAGCTTTTTGAACATGTTAGGGTTTCGATCGAACCAACTTTTAGATATTATTTAAATTCCGTGAATAATAAAGTGGATGCTAACTTGCACCCATATTCCTTCGGAATGTTTTCCGGTATTCATTACACTTTTTAACCATATTAATTTAGAACAAATTTATATACCCTCTTATTTTTGTAGGTTGTTAACATGATGAAAAAAAGTGTTATTTTAAAGGAAATCATCCACCATTTTCGTATTAAAAACGTTATTTTTGTTAAGAGGATAAATTTAGAAAGGTAAAACAGGAAAATGAAAAAGTGTATGGGGAGAATTGTAAGTTTAATCAGGCGTAGTGGGTATTTTTTATTATTAGTTGTTTTCATTAGTAGTGGATTGACATTGTTTGGTTTTTTGAATTCAAACAAAATTGAAGATAGCAAGGGTGATTCGAAAAGCAACTTAAAAGGGAAAAATGGAATTTTTGCAATGGAATTGCCCAATGAGTTAGAATTCGCGGGGGAGAAAGTTCCCATGGAAAATTTTGATGTGAGAGAAAGCCTTGATCAAGAGATTTTAGTGAATACTTATTGGCATTCTCGAACCATATTAATGATAAAAAGGGCAAATCGCTTCTTTCCTATGGTGGAAAAAATTCTCGAGAAAAACGGGATTCCGGAGGATTTTAAATATTTAATGGTTGCCGAAAGTGGGATGGAAAATGCCATATCTCCTTCAGGAGCTGTTGGTTTTTGGCAAATATTGAAAGGGACAGCCCAAGATTATGGCTTGGAAGTAGGAGGGGAAGTAGATGAGCGGTATAATATAGAAAAATCAACCGAGGCTGCCTGTCAATATTTGAATGATTCTTACAAGATTTATAAAAATTGGGCATTGGTTGCCGCTTCTTATAACATGGGAAGAAGTGCCCTTAATAATCAACTTAAGCGGCAAAAATGCGACAATTATTATGACTTGTTGCTGAACATGGAAACTGCCAGGTATGTATTTAGAATATTGGCATACAAGTTGGTATTGGAAGATCCTGCTAAATATGGTTTCAATTTTAGATTGGTAGATCTTTACCCCGAAATTGAAACTTATGATGTTGTCGTCAATTCATCTATCGAGGATTTTGCCGATTTTGCTCATCAACATTCTACCAACTACAAACTATTAAAATATTTCAATCCATGGCTAAGGGATAATTACTTATCCAATAAAAGTGGTAAAAAGTACGTTATCAAAATCCCCGCGAAAGGAAGCAGGGTTCAAATGGTTAGTTACACGGATAGTGTACAAGTAAAAGATTAAGAACAATAAAATTATTTTTCTAAATTGACAAATAGAAACGGGAAAGAAAATTATTTTACCGGATCAAAATATATCCAGGTAACGGGTGCTAGGGTTCATAACCTTAAAAATATAAATGTAGAAATACCCAGGGACAAATTAACCGTGATTACCGGGTTGAGTGGTAGTGGAAAATCTTCTCTTGCTTTTGATACTATTTATGCTGAAGGACAAAGAAGATATATTGAAACCATGTCTGCTTATGCCAGGCAATTTTTGGGCAACATGGAGAGACCCGATGTTGATCAGATAACAGGATTAAGCCCGGTAATTTCAATAGAACAAAAAACAACCAATAAGAATCCTCGTTCTACAGTAGGAACCATCACTGAAATATATGATTTTTTGAGATTATTATATGCACGGGCAAGCATTGCGTATTCAAAAGAAACTGGTGAACCTATGGTTCGTTATACAGATGAACAGGTACTTAACCTGATTATTGAAAAGTTCGAGAAAAAGAAAACAATGATACTGGCTCCCGTGGTAAAAGGTCGAAAAGGACATTACCGGGAGTTATTTGAATATATACGGAAAAAAGGATTTATTTATGCCAGGGTTAACGGGGAAATTAAAGAACTAATTCCCGGGTTGAAACTTGATAGGTACAAGACTCATCATATAGAAATTGTGATTGACCGTCTCGTGATTTCCGGGGATGATCGTAAACGGCTAAAGGCAAGTGTTAATACAGCCATGCATAATGGAAAAGGCACGATGATGATTATGGACGCTGATAGTGGTGAGATTAAATACTTTAGCAGGCATTTAATGTGTCCAACTACAGGAATTTCATATAATGAACCAGCTCCTCATAGTTTTTCTTTTAATTCACCCCAAGGTGCATGTCCAAAATGCAATGGACTAGGGGAAACAGATGAAGTTGATATCAATAAAATTATAACCAACAGCAGCTTGAGTATCAGGAAAGGTGCGATAGAGCCGCTGGGAAAATTTCAAAATTCGTTAATATTTTGGCAAATTCAAGCCGTTGGAAACAAATATGGTTTTACACTTGATACACCCGTAAAGGATATCCCTGGAAAAGCCATGGATATAATTCTACATGGCTCCGAGGAAACCTTTAGTTTGCAAAATACCCCTCTTGGAGCCACCGCGAATTATTTTTTAAATTTTGAAGGCATTATCGATTATGTAGCTAACAGGTATCTTGATTCAATGGCGCAAAAAGAAAAATTCCAGGAGAATTTATATAGTAGAAAAGTTACCTGTCCTGATTGTAAAGGTGGGAGATTGAAAGAAGAAGCATCTTTTTTCAAAGTTCATGATAAAAACATCATGGAACTTGTAAATATGGATATAGATCAACTGGCTAAGTGGTTTGATAATATAGAATCTAAATTAACTGGTAAGCAAAAACAAATAGCAGCAGAAATAATAAAGGAATTAAGAACTCGAATCAAGTTTCTACTTGATGTGGGATTAAATTATTTATCTTTGAACAGGAGTTCAAGATCCTTGTCAGGTGGAGAAAGTCAACGGATTCGTTTAGCTACCCAAATTGGATCACAACTGGTAAATGTCCTGTATATTTTGGATGAACCAAGCATCGGGTTACATCAAAAAGACAATCAAAAGCTCATTAACTCACTCAAGCAGTTAAGAAATACAGGAAATTCGGTGGTCGTGGTAGAACATGATAAAGAAATGATCCTTTCTTCCGACTATGTTGTGGATATGGGGCCTCATGCAGGAAGGCATGGCGGGGAAATTGTAGCCGTTGGTTCACCAGGTCAAATTTTAGAAACAAACTCTCTTACAGCCCAATATTTAAAAGGGATTAAAAAAATAGAAATTCCTCCCCAAAGGAGAAAAGGAAAAGATGAAAAATTGATTTTACACGGGGCTAAAGGTAATAACCTGAAAAATGTGACTGTTGAGTTTCCACTTGGAAAATTAATAGTCATAACAGGCGTTTCGGGTAGTGGTAAATCTACCCTTGTAAATGAAACGCTGCATCCTATTTTAAGTCACAAATTTTACAGGTCAAAGGCTGAACCATTGCCTTATGATAAAATAGAAGGAATAGAATTTATTGATAAGGTTATTGAAGTGAATCAATCTCCATTGGGAAGGACACCTAGATCAAATCCAGCTACCTACACGGGGGTTTTTTCAGATATTAGAAAACTATTCGAACAGGCACCGGAAGCAAAAATTAGGGGATATAAAGCAGGTACATTTTCCTTTAACGTGAAAGGTGGGAGGTGTGAGACTTGTAAAGGTGCAGGAGTAGAAACCATCGAAATGAATTTCTTACCTGATGTTTACGTAGTGTGTAACGAGTGCAATGGGAAGAGATATAAAAAAGAAACTTTGGATGTTAAATTTTACGGGAAGAATATTAGTGATGTCTTAGACATGACTATTAATCAGTCTGTTGATCTTTTCAAAAATGTGCCTTCCGTCTACAAGAAGCTCATAACACTGCAAAAAGTTGGTCTCGGGTATATAAAGTTAGGACAGGCTTCTACCACGCTTTCAGGAGGAGAATCCCAAAGGGTTAAATTAGCCGCAGAATTAGCCAAGAAAGATACAGGGAAAACATTGTACATACTTGATGAACCTACTACAGGCCTTCATTTCGAAGATATACGAGTATTATTGAATGTTTTAGCTAAACTAGTGGATAAAGGCAATACCGTGATTGTAATTGAACATAATTTAGATGTCATTAAAATGGGAGATCACCTTATTGATCTAGGAAAAGAAGGTGGAATTAACGGGGGGGAAATTATTTTTACCGGCACTCCCGAGGAGATGATCCAAGCAAATGACAGTTATACAGCCCAATACCTAAAGGCAGAATTGACTGGAAATTTACAGGTAGCTGGCTGAAAATATGGAATATCATTTTTTTGATTAATTTAGCAGGAAAATTTAAAGATGTTGAAATTCATGTGACATTTTTGGAAGGTTAAAATGCCAATATAATGTTGCATGTATATCTATTTGGATAATAAAAATTTTTATAGATGAAAGAAAAGGATGATAAAATTAAAAGGGCTTTTAAAAAGAAATCATGGAACGAGATAAAAACTTATGATTCCTGGCAAATATTTAAAATAGTCGCAGAATTTGTCGAAGGTTTTGAGAAGTTATCCCGTATTGGTCCTTGTGTGACTATTTTTGGATCGGCAAGAACTAATCCCGGTTCAAAATACTATAAATTAGCTGAAGAAATGGCATTTAAATTAACCCAAAACGGGTATGGAATTATTACCGGTGGTGGACCAGGTATTATGGAAGCTGGAAATTTAGGTGCTAAAAGAGGAGGAGGGGCATCAGTGGGACTTAATATTCTCCTTCCTTTCGAACAAGAGCCAAACATGTTCATTGATGCGGATAAGTTGATCAATTTTGATCATTTCTTTGTCCGGAAAGTAATGTTCATGAAGTATTCCCAAGGATTTATTGTCTTACCTGGCGGATTTGGTACTTTTGATGAGCTTTTTGAAGCTTTAACACTTATCCAAACTGGTAAAATAGGTAAATTCCCCATTATTTTGATCGGTAAGGATTATTGGAGCGGCTTAGTAGATTGGATTCGAGAAGTGATGTATAGGAAAGAATCTAATTTGAGCCCGGAAGATTTAGATCTTTTTAATATCTTTGAAACAGCGGATGAGGTCACCGAATATATAAATAAATTCTATGAAAAATATTTGTTGAAACCAAATTTTTAGTAGATTTAAAAACATAAAGGATTTTTTGGAAATATCAACAAATGTTAATATCTTTTGTTGATATTGTTTAATGAAAATCATTAAATTTATATATTTAGTAATATAAGAAGCATTTTAGAAAAATAAACTTGATAATATGCTGAAGTACTTGCTTCTAGCGAATATACTGAGCTTCTTCTTTTTAAAGTACATATATTTTACCAATGTCGAGGTAGAAATGATTGTGCCAGGGGAGGTGAATGCGGGTGAGGAATTTGAGGTGGAATTTGTTGTTAATAAAGGATACCTTGCCAGTTTTGCCCGTTTTATCCAGGAACTTCCTGCAGGATTAACCGCCGAGGCTGTTATTTCAGCCAATGCTAATTTTTCTTTTAATGATAAAAGGGTCAGGTTTATTTGGCTTCGACTTCCTCCAGAAGAAACTTTTACCTTTAAGTACAAGATAAAAGTGGATGAACGACTTAAAGGTAATTTCGTGTTGGGAGGAAAATTCTCTTTTATTGATGAAAATGAAAGAAGATTTGTCGATTTATCTGGGAAAACTATAAATATAATACCTTCTCCACATATTGATGAAAGTTTATTAGTAGATATAAATGAATTTGAGGAATTGGTAATCCTGGATTTGGCGCCTAAAGAAGAAATGAAAATTGTTTGTATAAGAGAAAAGCCTGATCTTTCTAACTCGGCCAACGAGATTATTGTTCGAATCCTCGTGAACAAGGAAAATAAGAAGAAATTTGCCAAAATTGAAGAAGAAATACCTTTTGGATATACTGCCGTTGGTTTGGAGACTAAAGATGGTATTTTTACTTACAAAGATCAAATGGCCAAGTTTTTATGGATGAATCTTCCTTCTGAAAAATATTTTGTCGTATCATATAAATTAATCCCCAATGAAGGGCAACAAACAACCGAATTAGAAATTGATGGAACATTTTCCTTTATAGAAGAAGATCGAACCGTGGAGTTAGATATCGTGGAACGTGAAATGAACTCTTCTGAATTGACTCCAGTGATGGTTGAAAAATTACTTCAATCGGTTCCTGAAATGGATCAATTGAAAAAGGAAAGAAAGCCGCGTAACTTTACTCGTCCACCTGTTGTTACCCCTCCCAAAGATACAATTGTACCCTTGGCAGATGTTGAAGCAGAAAAACAAAAACAATTGGAAAGGCAAAGAGAAATTGAACGTCAAAGGGAAAAAATAAAACAAGAAGAATTGGCGAAAAAAGAGGAACTTCTTCGCCAAAAGGAAATAGAAAGACAAAAAGATCTAGAAAGAAAAAACAGGTTGGCCAAAGAGCAAGCTAACAAGAGAAAAGGATTGCCTAATCTGCTGGAACCAGAGGAAGGTGTTTATTTCCGTGTGCAAGTTGCAGCCGGGCATAAGCCAGTGGAAGTGAACCAATATTTTAAGAGATTAAATATTACTGATGATGTTCGAACAGAATATCATAATGAATGGATCAAGTATTCCATTGGTTCTTATAAATTCTACAAGGAAGCAAGGGATTATAGGGTTCATATTTGGAATACTACCCCGGTAAATGATGCTTTCGTAGCAGCCTATAATGATGGCGAACGCATAACAGTACAGGAGGCTTTAATGATTGCTAACCAAAAATGGGCAAAATAACTCGTATGGTTGAATCATTTCATATAGAGCTATATTTTCTTATTAAATATTGATTTTGATTCAACGAAATTTTTGATTTCGTGTAAGAATAATGAAAAAATTATTTCTCCTCATATTGCTTTATATAATTTGGTTTTCTTCGGCTTTGAAAGCCCAAGAGGATATTTTTGATGACCTCTTAAGAGAAGAGGTGGAGGTTATCGATCCTCAATATAAACCAGTAATAGGTTTGGGTTTGGGGTTATTCAATTTTTTTGGGGAAATAAGCAATAATTATTATAGTCCACTCATGGGCAATTTAGGGGCTAAAATAAACGTGGCCACATATATCGATAGTCGAAACCGCTATTTTAGAGCCAATTTTTTTCTCTTATATGGGACTTTAAGTGGTGAAAATAGGAATTATAAAGATGATGAAATTAAATATAGTAATTTTAACTTCAGGTCTAATATCATAAATTTTGGTATTAATGTTAACTATTCTTTTGGACATTTTTACCAACAATCAAAATTTATTACCCCGGTAATTTCCCTTGGTCTCATGTCTGTTCAGTTTAATTCTAAGGCAGATCTATTTTACCTGGACGAAAACGTTAAAAAAGAATATAATTATTGGTCGGATGGAACCATAAGGAATTTACCCGAGTCTGATGAAAATATTGGTAGTTCAAAAATTATACATAGAGATTATATTTATGAAACAGATTTGCGTGATGAGAAAGATTTTGGATTAGGGAAATACACGCAAAATGCCTTTGCCATTCCATTAGAATTTGGTTTGGATTTTAAAGTGAGTCAGCGAGTTACCCTTCGAGTGGCCAATTCTTTGAACTTTCTTTTATCAGACAGGGTTGATCATGTGAGTCATGAAAACACAGTAACAGGTATGATAGGGGATAAAAAGAATGACTTGTTTAACTTTACCTACATGACCTTACATCTTGATTTATTTTCTGATCCTAAAACCATCATCATTGATAAATTATTTGCCGAGGTGGATTTTGATTATACCATGTTTGATGATGAAGATTATGATATGATCATGGACGGGTGGGATGAATGTCCGGGCACCCCCAGGGGTATAAAAGTAGATTCCGTGGGTTGTCCTTTTGACAGTGATAACGATGGTGTACCTAATTACCGGGATAAAGAATTAAATACACCTAGTAATGTTTATGTGGACCAGGATGGAATTCAATTAACAGAAGAAGAACTTATTGCCTTGTTAGGAAGGAGAGATAACGCGGTGGATAGAAAAGACATTGATTTATACATCCGAAAAATTATGGGATATTCAAATTATTTCGGATCCACTTACCAGGAAATTCCTGACAAATTCAAACAACTTGACCTAGATGGTGATCTTTACATTTCATTTGATGAAATATTAAATGCAATTGATAATTTCTTTGATTTTGAATCGGATCTTTCTCCTGAAGATATATACGAATTGAATAGTTTCTTCTTTTCCCAGTAGGAATTAGTTTTTCTCATTTTCTTTATAGCCTACCATCTTTAATACCTTGTAAAAAAAAATCACTTTCATAGCTTTTTTCCTCAAAAAGAACTGTAGAAAATAACTTGAAGTAAATCTAGATTTTTATTTAATACTTTCTAAGATCATCAAATTTGGCCCTTTAGTTCTACTAACTAAGTAAAAGATGCTGAATACATATTTCTTTACCTGTTGAACACACTTGCAAAAATGATGAATTCTTGTATAAAACGTTTCCTGGAAATAGATTTTTAGAAGAAGAAATATTGTCAACTAGGAGCCATAAAAAAATCCCGTTTTTTGAACGGGATTTTAAAAGTTTTGGTTATTTACCTGGTGAATAATAATTCCCTGTATTTAGGAATTGGCCAAATTTCATCATCAACGATAAGTTCTAAATCATCAATATGTTCCCTAATTATATCCAAATAGGGGAATACCTTTTTCGAATATATCTCGGCCATTTCTCTTATATTTTCAATGGCATTAGCTTCTTTCCTTAATTCAATCATTTCTTTTACTTTTAATTTTATAGAAGAAATGTGCCGGGAAATTTCCTTGATCAGTTCAAGCCTGGCAGATGCTAATTCTTTGTAAGTTTTCTCATCAAAAAGTTCTTTCATGCCTTTCACATTCTCCATAAGTTCGGTTTGATACCTTATAGCAGTAGGAATGATATGGTTTATAGCCAAATCACCAAGAACCCGAGCTTCAATTTGAACTTTCTTAATATAATTTTCCCAACGTACTTCTGTTCTTGCTTCAAGTTCTTTTTCATTAAAAATGCCCATGTCAATAAGAATCTTCTTATCTTTTATATAAGCATCTAAAGCTTGTGGAACATCTTTAATATTTGTAAGGCCTCTTTTTTCAGCTTCTTTCACCCATTCATCACCATAATTGTTTCCTTCGAAACGGATTTTTTTAGAAGCTTTAATATAGTTGCGAAGAACTTGTAAAATGGCCTCATCTTTTTTAACTCCTTTATTGATCAATCCATCCACATCTTTCTTAAATTGAATCAACTGGCTTGCAACCACTGTATTCAATGCGGTCATTGGAGAAGCTGGATTGGCAGAACCACCCACTGCACGGAATTCAAACCGGTTTCCGGTAAAGGCAAAAGGAGAAGTTCTATTCCTGTCCGTGTTATCAAGTAAAATTTCGGGAATTTTACCTATATCCAATTTAATATTGGTTTTTTCGGCAGGAGACATCTTTTTATCAGTGACTTGTTGCTCCAATTGATCAAGCATGTTGGAAACCTCGGTTCCCAAGAAGACCGAAATTATTGAAGGAGGAGCTTCATTGGCACCCAACCTATGAGCATTTGCAGCCGATGATATACTGGCTCTTAACAAGTCTGCATGGTCGTGTACAGCTTTAATCGTGTTGATTACAAAAGTCAGGAATTGCATGTTGCTCTTCGGGTTTTTACCGGGAGAATGCAATATAACACCTGTATCCGTGGATAATGACCAGTTACAATGTTTACCGGTTCCATTGATCCCCTTGAAAGGCTTTTCATGGAAAATTACCCTGAAATGGTGGTGTCTAGCCACTTTTTTCATTATGTCCATCACCAACAAGTTGTGATCAATAGCTAAATTACATTCTTCAAAAATAGGAGCAACTTCATACTGGTTTGGAGCAACTTCGTTATGCCTAGTTTTTAATGGCATTCCTAGTTTGTAGGCTTCAATTTCCATATGACGCATAAACTCGTTAACTCTCTCGGGGATTGATGAAAAATAATGATCGTCTAGTTGTTGGTCTTTTGCTGAAGCATGTCCCATGAGTGATCTTTCAGACAACATTAAATCAGGACGGGCTTCGTATAGTGCTTCATCAATAAGGAAATATTCTTGTTCCCAACCTAAATTGGCCTGTACCTTGGTCACATTTTTGTCAAAATATTGGCACACTTGTGTTGCAGCTTTATCTATAGCATGTAATGCTTTTAATAAAGGTGCTTTATGATCAAGTGAATCACCGGTGTAGGAGATAAATATAGTGGGAATGGTCAAGGTGCTACCGATGATAAAAGCAGGAGATGACGGATCCCAAGCCGTGTAACCGCGAGCTTCAAAGGTATTCCTTAAACCACCACTTGGAAAACTGGAGGCATCCGGTTCTTGTTGTGAAAGTGCTGTTCCTGAAAAAGTTTCTACTACGTTACCGTAGTCTCCAGGTATAATAAAAGCATCATGTTTTTCAGCTGTCCCATCAGTTAAGGGGTGGAACCAGTGTGTGTAATGCGTTGCTCCTCTTTCAATAGCCCAGTCCTTCATCCCTGATGCCACTTGGTTGGCCATTTTCCGGTCAATTTTGGTTCCCTTTTCAATTGCTTCCATTACATGATGGTAAGCTTCTTTTGAAAGATATTTCTGCATTTTCGATTTGTCAAAACATTTGATGCCATAATAGTCGTATGTTTTACT
>CAZOSQ010000074.1:0-11465 GCA_964582245.1 uncultured Bacteroidales bacterium
TCTTTTTTTAATCATACCCCTCACTCCTTGGGAATAATATACCTCCATTTGCCCATTCTCGCTCCCATAAACTAAGTATCCCTCTATCCCATCTACTTCATCGATTATTTTTTTGGCCTTTTCCAGGCCCGCAATCATGCAAGCAGTCGCGTATGCATCTGCTATTATACAATTTTCAGTTATAATGGTCGCACTTAAAATCCGGTCTTTAACTGGAAATCCTGTTTTAGGATCAATTGAATGTGAATATTTCACTCCATCTTGGACAAAATATTTACGATTATTTCCTGATGTTGCTAATGATTTATTCCTTAACAAAATTATTTCTTGTAACACGCTTCCGGGAAAATGATTATCATCAATCGGTTTATCAATCCCCACGCTCCATGCCTCACCTTTGGGATTTTTTCCCTTAGCACGAATTTCACCTCCTATTTCAACCAGATAATCTTGTATTTCTAAAGAATCTAAAAAAGAGGAAGTCAAATCCACGGCATACCCTTGAGCAATAGCATTTACATCTAATTTTACATTTAAATCATCTTTAATAAGCTTATTACCGTCTAACCTGACCTTATCCATACCTACATACTGTAAAAGCTTAAAAATATGGTTGCTATCAGGACGGGTATTTCCATCTTTCAAATAAAATCCCCATGCATTAACAATAGGAGCCACAGTAATATCAAATGTTCCTCCCGACTTTTCATAAACCTCTCGAGCCGTGTTAAAAACTACTTTAAATTTCTCATCTATTTCCACTTGGGGATCATTCCTGTTAATGCGGGAAATGATTGATGTTGAATCATAAGTTGAAAGAGAATGGTCAAAGTCATGCAATAACGAATCGATTTTATCCTGCAAATCTAGCTCTCCCTTTTTTAAATAGGTTATATGATAAGTTGTCCCTTGTGCAAACCCTGTCAATCTTATGTAAACATCATGATCATTAGGAAGATTTCCGCAAGAAATAAAAATAAAAAATAGTATTGGTATGTAAAATTTCATGAATATAAACTTAAAGTTTTATGAGAACGTACCCAAAATATTAATATTTCTTGTTTTGCCTGCTAAATATAAGTTTTTGGAAGGTCAGATATCCACATGAAGTAATTCGAATTATGGAATCCGAAGCATAAGAACGTAATGATAATCAAAATTTTAAAGTTTACCATTTTTCAAAATGAATCCTATCTTCTAAAAAACGATCTGGCTGATCTGGTACACTTGCAGGATATCCAATAGAAATAATAGAAAATGGATGTACATTTCCTGGTAAATTAAAAAGTTCCCGAAGCCCCTCCATTCTTTCTTTTCTAGGATAAACACCCAGCCAAACGGCCCCTAATCCCAGGTCATGGGCTGCCAATAGTATATTTTGGGATGCCGCTGCACAATCGATAGGCCAGTAATCCTTTGATTTTTCTAATTCTTCGTCAGCACATGTAAGGATAGCAACCTGTGCTTCTTTTAACATCAAGGAGTAAGGATGTATCTTGTTGATTACCGAAAATATATCTTTATTACTGGTTACAATAAAATGCCAAGGTTGTTGATTTCTCGCTGAGGGGGCAAACATTGCCGCTTTCAATATTTTTCGCACCTGTTCTTCTGTCACCTTTTTGTTGGAATAATTCCTGATACTACGACGGGTCATAATTGCATCTAATGTTTCCATAGTTTTTTCACACAAAATTAATACATCTAAACTAAATCGTATAAATTATAAATCTTTTTCTCAAGATTAACGAGTTCTTCAAATGAGGAATTCTCATTGAAATACATTTTCCACCTCATATGAAATTTCACTAATGCCAGGTTAAATATTCAAGAAACCTATATAAACTGGATACTTGGTATAAGATAGCAGGTTTTAATTAAGAAGTAGCTTTTGCGCCTGCCACACATTTTGATAAAAGCATTAGAGCACCTAATAATTATATATATAAACAAGGTTTAAACAGATAAGAAGGATTTGTTTTTTAGAAAAAATTCGACTGTGACAGGTTTTTTGTTCGCCTATTGTTAATTTTTATAAGGTGCTCACGAATTCTCTTTGTCCAGTTGTTTACTTTTCTTTACCTGGAGGAAAAAAGTGAATGGACTCCCTCCAAGGGCACAAATAACAGACCGATTATTAATCGTATACCATTGATGAAATTTATATTTATCAACATACTTTTCTTAATAACATAAAGCTCCATTTTCACGTATATACAGTATAGAATATTTATATTTGAAAAAAACAGCTTTTAAGCTGTCTAATTTAAAAATAATGAGCTATGGCCAAGATAAAAAAAACTTTTGTAATTGACACCAATGTCTTATTGCATGATTATCGTTGCATATATAATTTTCAGGATAATGACGTGGTGTTACCTATTGTTGTTCTAGAAGAATTGGACAAATTTAAAAAAGGAAATGATTTAATTAATTTTCATGCCCGAGAGTTCACAAGGGAATTAGATAAATTATCCGGTGCAAAATTATTCAACGGGGGCTTAACTCTTGGAAAAGGTCTTGGTAAATTGAGCATAGAAACAGGGAAAGCTTTTTCAAAAGAAATCCAAGAATCATTCCCGGAAAATACTGCAGATCATAGAATTTTAGCTATTGCTGACTTTATAAATAAAAAAAATAATTACAAAAACACGATCCTGATCACGAAGGATATTAATCTCCGCATGAAAGCCAAATCCATAGGGATTCCTGCACAAGATTATGAAAGTGATAAGGTGCAAAATATTGACCACCTGGAACAAAGTGTTACCATCATAGAAAATATCGATGATGGTTTAATTTCGCATTTATACGAGGAGAATCAAGGTATACCCGTTGATAGCTTCAAGTTTAATACTGCTCCCCTACCCAACCACTATTATATATTAAAAAGTAATAAAGCGAGTGCATTGGGCTTTTATAACCCCTTAGAAAAAACAATTTGCAGGGTTGAAAAAAATAAAGCCTATGGAATTGAGCCAAGGAACGCCGAACAAACTTTTTCCCTGGATGCCTTAACCAGGCCTGAAATTCAGCTGGTTGCACTTACCGGGAAAGCTGGTACAGGAAAAACATTACTAGCACTTGCTGCTGCTCTTCATCAAAGGAAATTATACACGCAAATATTTTTAGCAAGACCAATAGTACCTTTAGCTAATCGTGATTTAGGTTTTTTACCGGGGGATGTAAAAGAGAAAATTGGCCCATACATGCACCCACTTTTTGATAATCTCGGGGTAATTAAAAATAAATTTTCACCACAAAGTAAAGAATATACATCTATCGAAGAAATGATAAAGAATGAAAAACTGGTTATCACTCCACTAGCTTATATTAGGGGAAGAAGTTTATCAAAGGTGTTTTTCATCGTGGATGAAGCACAGAATTTAACTCCTCATGAAATTAAAACCATCATTACAAGGGCGGGAGAAGGAACCAAAATGATATTTACCGGTGATATTGAACAAATTGATTCTCCTTATTTAGATTCCAAATCGAATGGACTATCATACTTAACTGATAAAATGAAGGGTCAAGATGTATTTGCCCATGTGAATTTAGTTAAAGGAGAGAGGAGCTTTTTAGCAGAATTAGCCAGCCATTTGCTTTAAATGCTCGTTTTATAATTATCTTTGCAAAAAAGATAATTATAAAACTTTCTTGTATGTCTAGAAAAACTTTATATATAGTGCGGCATGGTAAATCCACGTGGGATTATTCGAACATTCTAGATATGGATCGTCCTTTGAAAGAAAAAGGAATCGAGAACTCATATGAAATGGCAGATCGATTAAAGATCCTAAATGTAAAACCCGGGATGATACTTAGCAGCCCAGCCACAAGGGCTATTCATACTGCCATTATCTTTTCTAGAAAATTAAATTATCCCGTTGATAAAATTAAACTAGTAGAAAAAATTTACGAAGCTGGTTTACATACAATTTTAAAAATAATTAATAATTTTGATGATCAGTATGATTCATTAATGATCTTCGGGCATAATCCTATTTTCACAGATTTGGCCAATCATTTTACAAAAAATTATATTGAAAATATTCCTACCACTGGAATAGTTACTTTAAAATTCGAGTCCCCAAGTTGGAAAGCTATAAAGAAGGAAAATGTCATTTTCGAGAATTTTGATTTCCCGAAAAAAAACGTTGAATAAATAAAAAGGGGCAATTTTTGCATCTAGGAAAAAATAGGAGCTATCAAATTTCCTTCCTAAAATCCTTTTTTTTTAACTTACAAAGCATTTAAAGCGACAATTACATTTTTTTCAGAATGAGTAAAATTGAAAATCAAAAAAAAGTTGCCCTTGTCACACTTGGGTGTAAGCTCAATTTTTCGGAAACATCCTTTATCGGAAAAGAATTTGAAAAGAGAGGTTACTTGAAAGTTGATTCAGGTAAAGAAGCAGATGTGATCGTGATTAATACCTGCACGGTTACCGAAAATGCTAATAGAAAATGTAGACAAATGATCAGTAAGATAGTAAGACGTTCACCAGGGGCATTTATCGCTGTTGTAGGATGTTATAGCCAATTAAATGCCGATGAAATTTCGAATTTCAAAGGTGTAGATTTAGTTTTGGGAACAAATGAAAAATTTAAAATTTTTGATTACCTGGAAAATGAGTTTCATACAATTAATAACAAGAATACACGGGAACTCGAAAATCAATTTTTCCATTCCTTTTCATCTAACGAACGTACACGTTCTTTTCTCAAGATCCAAGATGGCTGTGATTATTTTTGTTCCTATTGTACAATACCATTTGCAAGAGGCAGGAGCAGGAATGCCAACATCCAAGAAATTATTAAAACCGCCAGGGAAATAGCATCGAGGGGAGTGAATGAAATAGTTCTTACTGGTGTTAATATAGGTGATTTTGGTAAATCTAGCGGGGAAAACCTATTTCAATTATTAAAAACATTGGATAAAGAAGTTCAAGTTCCTCGTATCCGGCTTTCCTCCATCGAACCTGACCTTTTAACACTTGATATCATAAAGTTAGTCAAAGATTCTTCTAAAATATTACCTCATTTTCATTTACCACTTCAATCGGGCTCTGACCAGGTTCTTAAATTAATGAACAGGAAATATGAGACAAAATTATATAAAAGAATCGTGGAACAAATAAGAAGCCATCTCCCTTTGGCAGGAATAGGAACAGATATAATTTGTGGGTTCCCGGGAGAATCCTCGTCAATTTATAGAGAATCTGAACATTTTCTTGAATCTGTAGATATAAATTTTCTTCATGTTTTTAGTTATTCGGAAAGAAATGGTACAAAAGCAGAAAAAATGGAGAATAAAATACCTCCACGGGAAATATCTTCGAGGAGCAAAAAATTGCAGGAACTAGGTAAAATGAAAAAAATCAATTTTTATAATAGGAATATAGGTTCAATACATGATATTCTCGTGGAGACCACAAATGAAATGGGCTATTTAAATGGTTTCACTGGTAATTATATAAAAACAAGAATTCCATTTCATAAGGATATTAAAGGAACCATCGTTAAAGGAAAAATATTAACCGTGAACTCAAATGAAACTGTTGAAATTGAAATAATATAATATTTATTATTATCTCCATGTAAGGAAAATCATAAAATAAAGCTAATTGATAAATGTTTTCACTTGGAATTTTTAATTTTGTCCCCGGATTAATAAATTAAATAGTAATGATTGATTATAAAGGATTGTGTGAACATACATGCAGAATAGCTAGAAAAGCATCTGATTTTATAAAAGGTGAACTTGAAAACATAAAACAAGAAAATATAGAAACCAAGGGGAAAAATGATTTTGTTACGTATGTGGATAAAGGTTCCGAGGAAATTATTGTACAGGGTTTGAAAGATTTATTGCCAAGTGCAGGTTTTATTACCGAAGAAGAAACAATTGTCAAAAAAGGCGAGCAATTTAACTGGATTATAGATCCATTAGACGGGACTACCAATTTTCTTCATGGATTACTCCCTTATTCAATAAGTATTGCCCTAATGGAAAATAAACACCTTGTATTAGGAGTTATTCATGAAGTGACTTTGAACGAGACATTTTATGCCTGGAAAGATAGCAAAGCCTATCTAAATGAAAAGGAAATAAAAGTTTCTAACATGAAAAAGTTAGAAAATTCATTAATAGCTACTGGTTTCCCTTATTATAATTTTGATCGATTAGAAAGTTTCATGGACTCCCTTGAGTTTTTCATGAATTATTCTCATGGGGTAAGAAGATTAGGTTCTGCAGCCGCTGATTTAGCGTATGTGGCTTGTGGTAGATTCGAATCTTTTTATGAATATAACCTTAAGCCATATGATGTTGCTGCAGGAGCCTTTATCGTGGAAAGAGCTGGAGGGAAAGTAACTGATTTTAAAGGCGGTGATGATTATTTATTCGGGAAAGAAATAGTAGCCGCGAATGATTTGGTATTTGATGAATTTTTACAAGCCATTCAAAAATATATGATAAATTAAAATATAATGATCAATAGGTTAAAATTAAAATATCGGGGATGGAGATATAAGCATAGGGTTGACCCGATGGAAATTAACTTTATACTGGAAAATATAAAACCAGGACAAACCGTCGTGGATATAGGAGCACATAAAGGAGGTTATGCTTATTGGTTAAATAAATGCATAATACCTAATGGTCAACTCTTTTGCTTTGAACCTCACCCAGAATTGGCTTCCTATCTTGAAAAAGTGTTTTTTAGACATTTAAATAAATCTATTTTTATAGAGAATGCTGGAGTTTCCTCAACAACCGGTACGCAAAATCTAATAGTTCCAAAACAAGATATCAAAACGAAAATTGGTTCTACTTTTGAGGAGTACAAAAAACAAGAAGAACATTGTAAAATACCTGTTAAGACAGAAACACTAGATAATTATTTTAAAAATAAAAATTTCAAAATCAATTTTATAAAATGTGATGTAGAGGGTCACGAACTTGAAGTTTTCAAAGGAGGGCATAATCTCTTAATTGAAGATAAACCAGTGCTGTTATTTGAATGTGAAAACTCTTACCGAAAAGGTAGTTCAATTTATGATGTATTCTCCTACTTGGAAACATTAGGATACAAGGGATTTTTTTTTAGCAAAAAAAATATTAAACCCATAAATCAATTAAGACCAGAAAATATTTCTCCAAAAGGGAATATACATTATGTAAATAACTATCTTTTTATGAATAGCTAATCTAAATTATGAGAAAATTACTTTTCAAGATTTTCAAATTACTTGTCATAATTTTATCTATTCTCCCCTTGAGAATACTATATTTATTAGCCGATATTATTTATATATTATTATTTTACATCATAAAATACAGGAAAAACATTGTTTTCCAAAATTTAAAAAGATCCTTTCCAAAAAAATCAAACCAGCAAATCACCAAGATTGCCAAAAATTTTTATCGCCATTTCAGCGATGTTATTATAGAAGTAATTAAAATGAATAATTTCAGCCCTCAACAACTAGGGAAAAGAATCAACTTTAAGAATCCAGAAGTTTTTGAAGAATATTACCAAAAGAACAAACAATGTATCGCGGTGGCAGCTCATTATGGTAACTGGGAATGGTTAACAGGATTATCAATGCACACGAAACATGCGTGCATGTCTGTTTATAAACCATTGGATAATCCCTATTTTGATAAATTTTTCCTTGAACTTAGGCAAAAATTCAATGTTACCCTCATACCCATGAGAAAGACCTTACATACCATGTTGAAATTAACCAAAGAAAATAAATTAGCTATTTCTGTTTTTATTTCAGATCAATCTCCTGTTTCAACCGAAATACAACATTGGGTAAACTTCTTAAACCAAGATACACCCTTATACATGGGAATAGAAAAAATTGCTAAAAAATTAAATATCCCCGTAGTTTTCACGAAAATGAAAAGGGTAAAACGCGGTTACTATGAAGTTGAAATTATAAAAGTGTCCGATGATCCTTCAAAGACAAGTAAATTTGAAATTACAGAAAAGCACACTCATATATTAGAAGAAATGATCTTGGAGGATCCTTCATCCTGGCTTTGGACACACAGGAAATGGAAATATACCAAGCATGATGTTCTAAAGAAAAAATATGTTAAAAAATAAAATTGCCATAGTAATTCTTAACTGGAACGGTAAAAAGTACTTGGAGAAATTCATTCCAACCTTGATAAAATATTCCAAGCATCCCGAGGTTGAAATTGTTGTGGCAGATAATGCATCTACTGATGTATCTAAGGAGTTTTTAAAGGAAAATTACCCGGGAGTTCACCTTATTGTCTTGGATAAAAATTATGGTTTTGCCGAAGGTTATAACCGGGCATTAAGTAATATTAACACGGATTACTACATTTTACTGAATTCTGATGTAGAAGTCACAGGTAATTGGTTTTTGCCAGTTATTGAATTCATGGAAAAAGATGAACAAATAGCCGTGTGTATGCCTAAACTTAAATCTTATTCCGAGAAAGAATATTTTGAATATGCTGGGGCAGCCGGGGGGTTTATTGATGAACTTGGATTCCCTTTTTGCCGCGGTCGTTTATTCAATACTATAGAAAAAGATCATGGACAGTACGATCAAATTAGCGAAATTTTTTGGGCCACAGGTGCATGCACATTTATAAAATCTAAAATTTTCCACGAAGTAGGTGGATTTGATAAAGATTTTTTCGCTCACATGGAAGAAATTGATTTATGTTGGAGAATTAAAGTTGCTGGTTACAAAGTTTTTTATTTCCCATATTCCATTGTTTACCACGTCGGAGGAGGAACACTTCCTCAAGGTAACCCGTTCAAGACTTTTCTCAATTACAGGAATAATCTTTTTCTATTATACAAAAACCTTCCCTCGAAAAAACTATTACCCATTCTATTTGCCCGTCTTATCCTTGACATTATTAGCGGTTTTTATTCGATTTCTACAAAAAAATATAATGATTTATACATCATATTAAAAGCCCATTATCATTTTTTTTTATCCATACCTTCTTTAAAAAAGAAGAGAAAAAACATTCAAAAAATTAAAAAAGTGAATTCTGTAAGCTGTATTTATCGGGGAAGTATTGTCAAATCATATTTTATTAATCAAATAAGAATATTTTCAAATATTCAAAACAAGATTATTTAATTTAAATAATTAATAATAACTTTGTTATTATTATAAAGTGATTTTTAATCAAGTAGATACTTGAGATTTTTTATCTATGAATAAAGATATAACTCTTCAAAAAGGAAAGACAAGCATCAAATTATAAGTTTCAAATTAAGAAACTTAAATATTTTAAAAAAAGTTGAAGAATAATTATAATTGGCAAGAATATACAATATTAATCGCTGAAGATGAGAGAATCAGCTTAAATTATTTGCGTGCTTTACTCAAAAAAACAAAAGTGAACGTAATTCACTCCAATGATGGTGTGGCAACATTCGTGGAATGTTTGAAAAATGAAAAGATTGACCTTGTTTTAATGGATATAAAAATGCTTGGAATAAATGGATTAGAAGCAACTAAATTAATAAAGAAATACCGTCCTTCTATACCTATTATTGCCCAAACGGCTTACGCCCAAGTTGGAGATTGTGAACGTTGCTTATTATTTGGCTGTGATGATTATGTAGCTAAACCTTTCCTAGCAAATGAAATTTTGGAGAAAATTGATCGATTGCTAAAAAAAGTAGAAAAATAATTGGTCTACTTCATTAATTTATTCCCCTGGGAAAACATGTTAAAGTTCGTCTATCAATCGTTCAAGCTTTAATTTCCTGGAACCTTTTAATAAAACAAAAGCCCCTTTAATGTTATTTTTTCTTAGATGATTAACTAAATCTTCCACCGTGAGAAAACATATTATTTCCTTGTTTTTATTGATATTAGAAAAAATATCACCTACAAGATAGCTTTTTAAATTCCCGGTGAAAGATGAAATCAATTCTATTATTTTTGCATGTTCTTCTTTTGAATGATCGCCTAATTCTAACATATCACCCAGGATAATAACTTTTTGTTCATCTTTTAATGTAATAAAATTTTCTATAGCAACCTTCATACTATCAGGATTGGCATTGTAACAATCCACTAGTACTTTATTTTTAGAAGTTTTGATTAACTGAGACCTATTATTAGAAGGAACATATTGTTCAACTGATTTCTTCATTTCTTCGGGGGAAACCTTGAAAAGATAACCAAAGGTAAAGGCTGCCAATACATTTTCAAAATTATAATCACCAACTAACCGAGTCTGAACCGTAAGGGATTCTTTGTTACCTTTAATTTTTAATTTTACAGAAAGAAAAGGATTTACAGTATAGTCAATGCCATTTATAACCATCTCCTCTCCCCTTCCATAGGGTATTTTTTCACAAGACTTATTCTTAAGCATTTCATTTAAATGGATGTTTTCGGCATTAAAGATAATCCTCCCACCATTTTTAGATAAAAAATCATACAATTCACCTTTTCCTTTTTTTATACCTTCAAAAGATCCAAATCCTTCAATATGTGCTTTTCCAACATTTGTAATAATCCCATAATTCGGTTCAGCAATCTCCGAAAGAATCTTTATTTCCCCGATATGATTAGCCCCCATCTCGATTATTCCAATTTCTATATTTTTTTCTATTGAAAGCAATGAAAGAGGAACCCCGATATGGTTATTTAAATTCCCCTTGGTAGCATAAACATTATATTTAGCACTAAGTACCGCCTTTAAAAGCTCTTTTGTAGTAGTTTTCCCATTCGATCCGGTAATACCAATGATGGGAATATTTAATCTTTGTCGATGATATCTAGCTAATTGTTGTAAAGTGACTAAACTGTCATCAACAAAATGAATCCTTTCACTAGATACAAATTGTTTTTCATCCACTATTGCATAACGACAACCTTTATCTAAAGCTTCACATGCAAATTGATTCCCATTAAAAGACTCACCTTTTAAGGCGAAAAAAAGTGAACCTTCAACTATATTTCTTGTATCGGTGCAAATTGTTCCGCACTCAAGAAACAACTGGTATAAATAACTAATTTCCAAAGTTTAATTATAAATAAATATTTGTTTATTAATTCGTATACATTTAAAGAAAGACATTCAGTATTAGTTCCCAAAATGATGATGTTTAAATCATAAATATCATATCTTACTTTAGGAATGATGAGGATCTAATTTTTCTTTTATCATAAAAAAGGAAAACCTCATAATTATGAGGTTTTCCTTTTTTATATTAAGAAGGTTATTCTAAAATTAATTACCAAAACCGGTAGGACTACCCACGCGAATCATCGCACAACGAAATCCTAGGTCATCTCTTGCCGTTTCTTGGTGAGCAAATCTCCTGGTTCCGGGACTCATCCAATATGCTCTATCCTTCCAAGAACCACCTTTATATACCCTAACTTCATCATTAATCAATGTTGAATCAGCAAATTCCTCTCCGCCATGTACCA
>CAZOSQ010000075.1:0-11290 GCA_964582245.1 uncultured Bacteroidales bacterium
CGGGTGAATACTTTTGCCCATGTAAACCATTCACAAGATAAAACCAGGTTAGGTAATTTCCCGACAAATGGATCTGTTGCCACTTTAAAAGCAAGCGCAGATAAAGGTTCATTGGTGTCAGGATGACGTTCAGATTCTTTTTTAATAACCGGATTTAGACCTTTTATAGCTTCGATATCTTTAGGAGCTGGAAGAAATGATACAACTCCGTCTAATAATTGTTGAACTCCCTTATTTTTTAATGATGAGCCGCAAAAAACCGGGATTAATTTTCTTTCCAAGGTTGCTTTCCTGGTAGCATTTAAAAATTCGCTATAAGAAATGGAACTTTTATCATCAAGATATTTTTCCAGCAAGACATCATCATGTTCACATACAGCCTCGAACATCTTTTCACGCCATTCTTCAGCCGTATTTTTTATATTGTCGGGTGTTTCAACAAAATTGTATTTAATTCCAAGCTGATCTTCTTCTTCCCACATAATGGTTTTATTGGAAAAAAGGTCAACAACCCCTTTAAAAGTATCTTGAGATCCAATTGGGATTTGCAGGGGGACTGGATTGGCAGCAAGCATATTTTTCATTTCACTAATAACTCCAAAAAAATCTGCTCCCTTACGATCCATTTTGTTGATATAAGCAATTTTTGGCACTTTATATCTTTCAGCTTGACGCCAGACAGTTTCGGACTGAGGTTGTACTCCACCTACTGCACAGAATACCGCAATGGCACCATCCAACACCCTCAGAGATCTTTCTACCTCCACGGTAAAATCTACATGGCCAGGGGTATCGATAATATTTATCTTGTACTTTTTGTCTTGGAAATTCCAATAAGTAGTGGTGGCAGCAGAAGTAATAGTAATCCCACGTTCTTGCTCTTGGATCATCCAATCCATAGTAGCAGAACCTTCATCGACTTCACCCATGCGGTGGGTTAACCCGGTATAATACAGAATTCTTTCTGTAGTAGTAGTTTTCCCGGCGTCAATGTGGGCTATTATACCAATATTTCTAGTGTAAGATAAATCTGACATTTTACTTCTGCCGAAATTATTATGTTTTAAAATCTAAAATGTGCAAAGGCTTTATTTGCTTCTGCCATTCTATGTGTATCTTCTTTTTTCTTAAATGCACCGCCTTCTTCCTTGTATGCTGCCATAATTTCAGCGGCTAATCTTTCTCCCATTGAGCGTCCGGCTCTTTTTTTGGAAAAATCGATAAGATTCTTCATGCTGATGGAAACTTTTCTTTCTGCTCTAATTTCCGTGGGAACTTGGAAAGTAGCACCACCAACTCGTCGGCTTTTCACCTCAACCTGTGGAGTGATATTTTCTAATGCCTTTTTCCATACTTCAAGTGGAGAACTTCCCAATTCCGCCTCTTTTTTTTCAATTATTTGTAAGGCATCATAGAAAATTTTATAGGACAAAGATTTTTTCCCGCTCAACATAAGATGGTTTACAAATTGTGTTACCATCGGGTCTTTATACTTTGGGTCGGGCAATAAAATGCGCTTTTTTGGTTTAGACTTTCTCATTATCGTGAATTTTTATTTTTTCTTTGGACGTTTGGTTCCGTATTTTGATCTTCTCTGGGTACGGCCTTCAACTCCCGAGGTGTCCAGTGCCCCGCGTATAAGGTGGTATCTTACACCTGGTAAGTCTTTTACCCTACCACCTCTTATCATAACAATAGAGTGTTCTTGTAAGTTATGTCCTTCACCTGGTATATAGGCATTTACTTCTTTACCATTCGTTAACCGAACCCTAGCCACCTTCCGCATAGCAGAATTCGGCTTCTTTGGGGTAGTCGTGTAAACACGAACACAAACTCCACGCCTCTGGGGGCATGAATCTAATGCAGGAGCTTTACTTTTTTCTTCTTGCTTTATCCTGCCTTTTCTTACTAATTGTTGAATCGTTGGCATAAACAACTAATATCTTGATTATTAAATTCAATTTTCAAAAATGGAACGCAAAGGTATTAGATTTTTTTTAATTATTATAATAATTCATTGATAAAAATCTTTTTTTTTAAAAAAAACTTGTTTCTATTACTATATATTTTTGATTTTATACTGTAAATATTGCCGCTTTAACAGATGTATGTAACAGTATATCAAGCAAATCAGGCAAAAACACAAATAAGTTTAAATAACGAAAAAGAGTTAATAATCTTATTTATATTTTATTTTTGATGATCCTTAATGGTAATTTTGGTCTTAATAATTTATATAATTTCAAAACTACTTTAATGTTAGATAGATCAAACAATAGATAAAATAGTTTTTACTCATATTTTTTAACAAAAAGGTACTAAAATCGTTTTCATCTAATAGCCTCATGAAAAGATGAATTTTTTAATAGGTTTAATAAAAAAAGGAGGTGTTCATTCGAGTGGAAGCCTTTAATATGCATTATGAACGTAAAGAAAATATTATTTTCTTGGATGTTTTTAAAAAATTATTACTTTTGCTATTCATTTTACTATTAATTGTCTAAAGGTTAACAATATATTATAATTTAAAGATATATATATGAAGACATATCAAACAAACCAGATTAGAAATGTAGTTTTATTAGGAAATAGTAGTTCAGGAAAAACTATTATGGCTGAATCTATGTTGTTGGAAGGTGGCATTATACAACGAAAAGGAGAGGTCGAAAACAAAAATACTGTTTCTGATTACAATCCTATTGAACTTGAAATGGGTAATTCGGTGTTTTCCTCGATATTATATACCGAATACAATGATTATAAAATAAATATACTTGATGCTCCGGGTGCCGATGATTTCGTAGGTGGTGCAGTTTCCTCTTTAAAAGTTGCGGATACTGCTTTAATGCTAATCAATGCACAAAACGGACCGGAAGTTGGAACGGAAATACATGCCAGGCATATTAAAAATAATAATTTACCTCTTGTTTTGATAGTTAATCAATTGGATCACGAAAAAGCCAATTTTGACAAAACTATCGAACAGTTAAAAGAACGTTTTGGGGCAGGGGTTGTTCTTGCTCAATACCCTGTTAACGCTGGCCCGGGATTTGATTCTATAGTGGATGTGATTACCATGAAAATGTATAAGTATCCATCAGGCGGGGGAAAGCCACAAGTTGTTGATATTCCAGATTCAGAAAAAAGTAAAGCTGAAGAATTACAAGCCGAACTTATTGAAAAAGCTGCTGAAAATGAAGAGGCTTTGATGGAAATATTTTTTGAAAAGGAAACCCTCAGTGAAGAGGAAATGAATAGGGGAATAAAAACCGGATTGTTGAAAAGAGGAATGTTTCCCATTTTCTGTACATCATCAAAAACAGGCGTAGGGGTCTCACGGTTGCTCGAATTTTTAACAACTGCAGCACCTTCTCCCGGGGAAATGGAACCTTATAAAACTACTGATGGGAAAGAGTTAAAAGTTTCTTCATCCGGACCAGCAACTTTGTTTATTTTTAAAACTTCTGTTGAAGCACATGTAGGTGAGATAATTTTTTTCAAAGTCATTTCTGGTGAATTAAGCGAAGGAATGGATATTACAAACACTTCAACAGCTAACAAGGAACGTTTAAGCCAATTACTTGCTGTCGCAGGTAAAACCAGGAATAAAGTAAGTAAAATGTATGCCGGTGATATCGGGGCCACTGTAAAGTTAAAAGGTTCCGGCACCAATGAAACCTTGAGCAATGATGATATTCAAATAAATCCCATCGAATTCCCTGAACCAAAATTTAGGACTGCTATCAGGTCGCTGAGTGAAGGTGATGAGGAAAAACTTGGTGAAGCATTAAACAGGATGCACGACGAGGATCCAACTATTCAAATTGAGTATTCTAAAGAATTAAAACAAATTATAGTTTCCGGGCAAGGCGAGCATCATTTAAATATTTTAAAATGGCACCTCGATAATGTGTTTAAAATTGGAACAGAATTTATTCCTCCAAGAATTCCCTACAGGGAAACCATCACTAAAATTTCCCAGGCTGATTACAGGCATAAAAAACAATCAGGCGGTGCCGGGCAGTTTGGGGAAGTACATCTTGTTATCGAGCCTTATGAAGAAGGGTTACCCGATCCAAATCAATATAAAGTAAAGGGAAAAGAATTAAAAATCTCGGTAAGGGATAAGGAAGAACATGTACTTCCCTGGGGTGGAAAATTGGTTTACTACAATTGTATTGTTGGAGGATCTATAGATAACCGATTTATGCCTGCCATTTTAAAAGGGATCATGGAAAAAATGGAAAATGGACCTTTAACAGGATCTTACGCAAGAGATATTCGAGTGGCAGTCTATGATGGAAAAATGCACCCGGTAGACTCAAATGAAATTTCATTTAAACTGGCCGGTAGAAACGCTTTCAGTATGGCGTTTAAAGAAGCTGGTCCAAAAATCATGGAGCCTATATACCTGGTTGAAGTCATTGTCCCCTCTGATAGAATGGGTGACGTGATGAGTGATTTGCAAACTAGGAGGGCTATTGTTCAAGGAATGAGCAGTGAAGGTGGTTATGAAAAAATAACAGCTAAAGTCCCCTTGGCGGATATGAATAAATATTCTACAGCCCTAAGTTCTATTACCAATGGAAGGGCCATGTATTCAATGAAATTTTCTGAATACGCCCCGGTTCCAGCAGACTTGCAGGAAAAATTATTACAAGAACATGCTGCAGCAGTAGAAGAAGAATAATAATACATTGATATTTAAAAAAAGGTTACTTTATTTAACAAGTAACCTTTTTTTTATCTCATGTTTAAATGCCATGCCCTATTTTACCAGCCCCATTGTAAACTTTAATTTCCCTAACGAGTGACAAATTATTTTAATTTAGTGGATAAAACTAATTCTAATCGGGAATTGTGACACATCTTTACTCATTGATTAAACTCAAATAGGATCTATAGAATTCCCTACCCTATTCGTTCTTATACCAAGAAGCATAAGTTATATATCGTTCGGCCGTTCCGCGTATTTTTTCAAGAGCATCACTTCCCGATTCACCAATTTTTTTTGCAGGAACACCCGCATAAATAGATCCCGGCTCGACAATGGTATTACTTAAAACCACCGCACCAGCAGCAATGATAGAATTTTCACCTATTACAACATTATCCAATATAATAGCCCCAATGCCTATTAGTACATTATTATCTATTTTTGCACCATGTACAGTTGCATGATGTCCAATACTCACATTATTGCCTATTTCCACGATTGATCGTTCAAAAAGACAATGTAGAACTGCATTATCCTGAACGTTAACTTTATCTCCTATTCTAATAGGATTTACATCACCTCGTAAAACTGCATTGTACCAAATGCTACATTCTTTGCCAATAATCACATCTCCTAAGATCGTTGCTGTTTCAGCCAAAAAACATTTTTCCCCGATGGATGGGGTAAATCCTCGTATGGTTCTAATGATAGACATTATATATTCATTTATTTTTTAAAAACCAAATTTAATATAAAACCATAAAACGAACCTAGAATTTAAAAATTACTTGATGTTTACACGTAATCTAGCAAAAAATCATGGTAAATTCCATGAATAAATATTCCTTGGAACAAAATTAACTGATTTTACACTCAATAAGAAATCACTTCAAAAAACACCTGGAAAATTTAAATTCTTATTCTCCTGAAGGAATAAATTTACTTTTCGGCTCTTTCGTACTGACAAAAATCAGTAAATAAAAAAACATAGTTGGCGAATAATCGTATATTTTATTATTAGTTCATAGTAAATGAGGGTGGGATGAATAAAAAAACCAAAATAATTGAGAAGGAACATATCGTGGTGAAATTTGCTGGCGATTCCGGAGAAGGGATGCAACTCACAGGTAGTCAATTTTCAGATACATCAGCTTTTTTAGGGAATGATCTATCAACTTTCCCTGATTATCCTTCTGAAATACGGGCTCCAGAAGGAACCATAGCAGGTGTTTCGGGATTCCAGGTTCATATAGGAAAAAAGGAAGTTGAAACTCCCGGCGATCAAGCCGATGTACTTGTAGCCATGAACCCCGCTGCATTAAAAACCAACATAAAATGGCTAAAACCTGGTGCTACAATTATTATCGATATTGACCATTTCGATAACAAATATTATAAAAAAGCTGGGTACCAAGAAGATCCTTTACATGATCATTCCCTAGATGGATATACTGTCATAAAAGCTCCAATTACCAGTTTAACAAAATCAACTGTGAAGGAATTAGGGCTAGATCCTAAAATGGTCGAAAAGATAAAGAATCAATTCGTGGCAGGATTGCTTTTTTGGTTGTTCAATAGGGATCCCAAGATAGGAAAGGAATTTATTGAAAAGAAATTTATAGGAAAAACCACCATTATTAAAGCCAATATAACAGCCTTAGAAGCGGGTTATCATTATGCCGAAACTGTTGAGGCTTTTTCAACAACATTTCTTGTTAACCCGGCAAAAAAGAAAAAGGGATATTTTAGAATTATCAAGGGAAATGTTGCCACGGCATGGGGACTCATTGCCGCGGCAGAAAAATCTGGCAAAGAATTATTTCTAGGCTCCTATCCTATCACTCCGGCCTCAGAAATTCTGCAGGAATTGTCTAAAAGAAAAAATTATGGAGTGATAACCTACCAAGCCGAGGATGAAATAGCAGCGGTTTGTGCAGCCATAGGGGCTAGTTTTGCAGGCAAATTGGCAGCTACTTCCACGTCAGGCCCCGGACTTGCCCTGAAAAGTGAAGCAATAGGATTGGCAGTGATAACGGAACTTCCCTTGGTCATTATCAATGTTCAACGGGGAGGCCCTTCTACGGGTTTACCCACGAAACCTGAACAGGCAGATTTAATGCAAGCTCTTTTCGGTAGGAATGGGGAAAGTCCCTGCGTGATTATTGCCGCTTCTACACCAGCTGATTGTTTTCATTATAGTTTCATGGCTGCTAAAATCGCCATGGAGCATATGACACCTGTCATTCTTTTGACTGACGGGTACCTCGCAAATGGATCAGAGCTTTGGAATATCCCTGGTTCGCATAACCTGCCAAAAATCAAACCGCCATTGGTGAAAGATAAAGATGTCAACTACTTACCCTATAAAAGAGACCCTGATAAATTAAGTAGATCCTGGGCTATCCCCGGGCAACCAGGATTAAGGCACCGGATTGGTGGATTGGAAAAAGAAGATGAAACCGGTATTGTTTCCCACAATCCATTCAACCACCAACTAATGGTAACCATGAGGGAAATGAAAGTTCAACGTGTGGCAGAAGTATTACCCGAGATAAAAGTTGAAGGCGAAAAAAGGGGTGAATTACTTGTTGTTGGATGGGGTGGCACCTATGGAGCCTTACATA
Source organism: uncultured Bacteroidales bacterium (assembly GCA_964582245.1). Lineage (GTDB taxonomy): Bacteria > Bacteroidota > Bacteroidia > Bacteroidales > CAZOSQ01 > CAZOSQ01. The sequence goes on from CAZOSQ010000075.1 coordinate 7,342, forward strand.
CAGCAGTAAAAGAACTTCGCAAAGAGGGAAAAATGATAAGCCTGGCACAGTTTAATTATATTAAACCATTGCCAAAAAATACAAGGGAAATTTTGAATGGCTTTTCAAAAATTCTAGTTTGTGAACTAAACCTGGGACAGTTTGCCAATTACTTGCGCATGAACTTTCCTGAATTTAATTATTTCCAGTTTAACAAGATCCAGGGGCTTCCTTTCATGATTTCAGAATTAAAGAAAAGATTTAATAAAATTTTGGAGGAATTTAAATGAATAGTCATATTGATCCTATTCACGGTATAGACGATTATAAACTGGACACCCAAGTTAAATGGTGCCCGGGTTGTGGAGGCCATGCCATTCTTAAAGCCGTGCAAAAAGTTTTGCCAGGAACAGGTGTTAAAAAAGAAAACGTGGTTTTTGTTTCAGGAATCGGGTGTTCATCAAGGTTTCCTTATTACATAAACACTTATGGATTTCATGGGATACATGGACGAGCATTGGCTATAGCATCAGGGATAAAAGTATCGCAACCTGAACTAAGTGTTTGGGTAATTACCGGGGATGGAGATTCTATGGCCATTGGTGGAAATCACCTTATCCATACGTTAAGAAGAAATATTGATATCAATATTTTAATGTTTAACAATAAAATATATGGCCTGACAAAGGGTCAATATTCACCCACAACACCCAAGGACAGCATCACCAAAACATCCCCCGATGGGTTAATTGAAAACCCATTCAATCCCGGGGAATTGGCCATGGGTGCAGAAAGTTCCTTCTTCTCTCGAGTGTTGGATAACAACATGTCCATGCTCCAGGAAGTTCTTTTGGAAGCAGCAAAACATAAGGGAACTTCAGTCATTGAAATACTTGAAAACTGTGTTATTTTTAACAATAAAGTGCACGAATCAATAACCGGTAAAGATGTCCGGGAAGACCATCAAGTATACCTCGAGCATGGAAAGCCCATAATTTATGGAAAAAATCGTGACAAAGGGCTTATTATCGGCAAAAACGGGCTGGAAGCGGTGAAAATAGGAGAAAATAATATCACCGAAAATGACATTTTAATCCATGATGCAAAAGATCATGGGAATATCACACATTTTAGGTTAGCAAGAATGACCTTGCCGGATTTTCCTGTTGCGATGGGGGTCATTAGAAATTATGATTCAACTGTTTATGAATACGAGTTACATAAACAAATAGCTGAATCCAAAGAAAAAAACGGTACGGGAACCTTAGATGAACTTTTTCACGAGGGTGATGTTTTCGAAGTTAAATAGGATCAATACTTGTAAAAACTATTAAAAATAAATGTCTTCTTTATTCACAAATTCACTTTCCAGGAATTTTATTAACCAACACTTGCTAACAAAGAACATATTGGCCGAAAGTCAAGATCTATTTTAAAACCCGGAAGTGTATTCGATTTCACGGATCATATTGTAAATATCCGGTTAGTTTCTTCATTTGTTTAATACAATAAAGCATGCAAAAATAAATTCTGAGGGTTTTATTAAATCATAAAAACCATAAGCAATTTTTTATCTAAACGTGTTTTTTTAACTTTGCATTAGTAAAGTAAATGCAAGAAGGCTTGTAATCATGATTATATCTATTGAACCCAAGGAAATAAAACATGTACAGGAAGAACGCATCATGCAGCAAACTGCCTTTTGGGGTGAAGTCAAAAAGCACCAGGGAATAAAACCCCTAGCTTATAAGATTAAAGCAGAAGGTAAAAATATTTATACCGGAAACCCTGGAAAAAAGCCTGTAGCTGATGACCTTCTCGTACTTCTCCAGCCCATAAACCAAGAGAACTTTATCGCCTACATTCCATATGGACCTACCTTAGAACCTTCCGAAGAAAATCAAGGCTTGTTTTTAGAAGAATTATCAGAAAAATTGCGTTCATATCTACCTGGCAGTTGCATAATGATTCGGTACGACTTACCATGGGCATCCCCCTGGGCTAAAGAAGTGGATTATTATGATTGTAACCAAAACTGGATAGGTCCACCTGCAAAAAGAAACCAGGAGTTTAGATTTAATTTTAACACCATAAATTGGAATTTAAAGAAGGCCTCCACGGATATTCTGCCATCCAATACCATTTTTCTTGACTTGAATAAAGATGAAAACGAGCTTTTAAACAAGATGAAGCCCAAAACACGATATAACATTCGGCTATCTTTAAAAAAAGGTGTAAAAGTACACCCGGTGGGTATGGAAAGTATAGATATTTGGTATCAATTATACAAAGAAACCGCGAAAAGAAATAATACCTATTTGCATGACATACATTATTTCAATACCGTTTTATCCGAAAAGGCCAATAATGCCAATTCTCCTGTCGAAACCAAATTACTGCTTGCTGAAATAAATGGCGATCCCCTTGCTGCCATGTTCCTAACTATATCAACCATACGAGGAACCTACTTGTATGGAGCATCTTCCTCGCAAAACAGGCAGTTTATGGCTTCATATGCCTTACAATGGGAAGCTATTAAATTGGCCAAGAAAAAAGGATGTTCAGAATATGATATGTTTGGGATAGCACCAAATCCTACACCTTCCCACCCTCTTTATGGTTTATACAGGTATAAATGTGGATTTGGCGGCCAAAAATTCCATCGTCTTGGCTGCTGGGATTATCCTCTTGATAAAGAAAAATACTTGCATTATGCAACATTGGAAATGTGTAGCGAAGGATATCATGTAAATTAAAATGCACTCCATGAATTGAAGTGCATTTTATCAATATCTAAACTCTAAAAAGTTTTACACGTGAATTACTTCACCGTATGCTGCTGCAGCGGCCTCCATGATAGCTTCTGACATGGTCGGGTGCGGATGTATAGCTTTAATAAGTTCGTGCCCTGTAGTCTCAAGTTTTTTGGAGACAACAAGTTCGGCTATCATTTCGGTAACATTGGCCCCGATTAAATGAGCACCCAATAATTCACCATATTTATTATCAAAAATCAGTTTTACAAAACCATCTTTTGCACCTGCTGCACTTGCCTTACCCGAGGCCGTGTAAGGAAATTTACCGATTTTCACATCAAAACCCGCATCCTTGGCTGCTTTTTCCGAATATCCCACGGAGGCTACCTCGGGACTGGTATATGTACATGCAGGAATGTTTTTATAGTCAATGGGATCGGGATTTTTCCCGGCAATTTTTTCAACGCAAGTGATTCCTTCTGCAGAGGCAACATGGGCCAATGCGGGCCCGGGAATGATATCACCAATGGCATATATCCCATCCGTGTTTGCCCGGTAGAATTCATCCACTTTAATTCTACCGTTTTCAACTAATACCCCGGTTTCTTCTAATCCCAATCCTTCCAAGTTTGGTGTAATACCCACCGCGGATAAGACTATATCTACTTCCTGTTCCTCAACTCCTTTTTTTGTTTTTATTTTTACTTTACATTTTTTACCCGAGGTATCCACAGACTCTACCGCTGAACTAGTCATTACGTTAATACCTGCCTTTTTAAAAGAACGTTCCAATTGCTTGGACACCTCTTCATCTTCCAACGGAACAATATTCGGCATATATTCTACTAGGGTCACCTTGGTTCCAATAGAGTTATAGAAACCTGCGAATTCACTGCCTATTGCTCCTGAACCCATTACCAACATTGTTTCGGGTTGCTTGGCTAATGTCAATGCTTCGCGGTAACCAATAATTTTTTTCCCATCTTGCTGTATGTTTGATAGTTCTTTTGATCGAGCACCCGTTGCGAGTATAATATGCTTGGCCGTGACCTTTTTCTTTTTCCCTTCTCCTGAAGTAACCTCAACGGTATTATTACCAAGAAGTTTTCCATGGCCATTCACATGTTCAACTTTATTCTTTTTAAGCAGGAACTGGATTCCCTTGCTCATTCCGGCTGCAACTTCCCTACTTCTTTTTATCATTCCCGGGAAAT
>CAZOSQ010000076.1:0-11067 GCA_964582245.1 uncultured Bacteroidales bacterium
GTGTAAAATATTTTGCCTAGATTCACAAGGCGATCGAAAACATAGCGAAATCATTTTTCCTCATCCACCACAATGAAAAACAAAAGAAGTCGCTAAGAGACTTTCTACCTTGGTTAATGCTTACAAAATTGAAGCCATCGCCATTGGTAATGGCACAGCAAGCAGGGAAACAGAAGGATTTATAAAAAAAATCCCCTTTGACCAAGAAGTGCAAGTTTTCGTGGTTAATGAGGCTGGTGCCTCCGTTTATTCTGCTTCTTCAGTAGCACGAGAGGAATTCCCCCAGTATGACGTGACCGTCCGTGGTTCAATTTCAATAGGCAGGCGATTAATGGATCCCTTGGCGGAACTAGTGAAAATTGATCCAAAATCCATTGGCATCGGGCAGTATCAACATGATGTTGATCAACAAAAACTAAAAACAAGCTTGGACACGGTGGTAGAAAGTTGTGTAAATAAAGTGGGTGTAAACGTGAATACGGCCAGTAAACACCTTTTACAATATATATCGGGTCTAGGCCCGCAACTGGCACAGAATATAATAGATTTCCGTAAAGATAATGGATCTTTCAAAACCCGTGATGAGCTAAACAAGGTTCCGAGGATGGGGGCGAAAGCTTTTGAACAATCGGCGGGCTTTCTTCGTATTCCCGGTGGAGAAAATCCACTGGACAACAGTGCCGTTCACCCTGAAAGTTATCACATTGTTGAAAAAATGTCAAATGATTTGGATTGCTCGGTTGAAGATTTATTAAAAAATGAAAATCTTAGGGTGAAAATTGATATTCATAATTACGTGGATAAAAAAACGGGGATTCCAACTTTAAAAGATATCATGCAGGAACTTGCTAAACCAGGCAGGGATCCTAGGACTAAAATAAAGGTATTCGAGTTCGATAAAGATATTCGAAAAATAGAAGATCTACAAGTTGGAATGGTACTTCCCGGGATAGTCAATAATATTACGAATTTTGGTGCGTTCGTGGACTTGGGAATAAAGGAAAATGGCTTAATCCATTTATCACAGATGGCAAACAGGTACATTTCTAATCCTACCGAGGTGATACAACTACACCAACATGTTAAAGTAAAAGTTATTTCCGTGGATCTGGAACGGAAAAGAATCCAACTTTCATTGAAAGATGTTTAAACATATAAATTCCCCAATTATCTTGTAGTAACCTGATAGTAACCTCATAAACAATTTACCTATATTTCAAAATCTGCTATTAGCCCATAGTGATCGGAAGCTGGCAGCCTAAAACGATCTACATTGATAACCTTGATTGAACCGGAAAATAGTATGTAATCTATCCTGATAAAAGCAGGAATTAAGCTGGTAAATGACCATGTAGGTCCCGGGAAAAAATCGGAAACAGCATGAGCATCTTGCAAGCCATCTTCCAGGATTTTTGTTAATCTTTCTTGGTGTGGCATGGTATTAAAATCACCTACTACCAGTAATGGAAATTCCTGGTATAAATTCATGGTTCTGTCTATAACAGAATCCAAGTATGATAAAAATATACCGGTTGAATAATTCCATTCTTTTATCGGGGGAGGTGCATGAAGGGAAAAAAGAACAAAAGTATCACCACGAAAAGGGACAAAACTTTTTACCAAGGGTAATTTATCAAGTATTTCTATATTTGGATATAAAACTGTTGATTGAAATGGTTTCTTTGAAAACAAGGCTATCCCTTTAGTTCCCCTAGGAACATTAACCAAAAGATGGTAACCTGCTTTTTGCCAAACAACGGTATCAAAGTTTTCACCTGTCCATTCCAAAAAAACCCAAAGATCACAATCAGCCCCTATTAATTCCTGCACTTTCTTTTCATTGACTACTTTTGCATAAGTATTCACGTAACCTATACGTAATTCGGAATTTGTTGGACGCCCAGGTACTCTTTCCACAAGGAAAAAATCCAAGTAGAAAACAACAATAGAAAAAATTCCAATCCAAAATAGTAAAATCCACAACCTATTCATTTATTTATTAATCTTATATGTAATAATTTAAAAAATAATTTGTTTTACCCCTGTTACTCGGTATTATTTTCTTCATTCTTAATTTACGTGGACTTGTTTTTGGCAACTGCAAAATCTTTCAAATACTTTTTAAGAAATTTCTCCATGCTGTCCACTGTATAAATAATGAAATCTTACTTTTAAAAGTAAATAATCCGAATAGAATAACCAGGAGACCCCATTAAATGGTACAAGTTTGTAATACTTTTTTCATACCTGGATCATTTTGTTTAATTTCCTAATATCACACAACATACATATAAACAAACTAAATACTATTTTTGATAAATGATTACAAGCCTTTTTCCATTGGAAAAGTTATTTTTGCATGAAGATTGATAAAACAATGATATATCCTAAAGATTTTGAATATAAAACTGGTTTCCATAAATTGAGAGACATGATAAGAAATTCATGTCTATGTGAATTGGGCATAAAAAACGTGGAAACTTTAGAGTTTTCCACCAATTTTTCAGAAATCCAAAATAAAGTTGACCTGGTAGCGGAAATGAAAATGTTATTGGAAAACGAAAGTTTCCCTGCTAATCATTATATTGACATGACCTCATCTTTGGCAAAAATAAGGTTGGAAGGAGCATTCTTAGAAGTGAAAGAATTAGGTCATCTAAAACTTTCACTCGAAACAATAAAAAATATTGTCCATTTTATAAAATCCAAAGATGACACTAAATACAAATCCATTAAAAAACTAGCTGATGAAGTAGAAATTTTTCCTTACGTCTTTGAAAGAATAGGTAAAATTTTATCAAAAGAAGGAAAGATAAAAGATACTGCATCCAAAGAATTAGCTGAAATCCGGGAACAAATAAAACAAAAATCAACGGGTGTAAATAAAACCATTCACGCTTTATTCAAAAAATATCAAAAAGAAGGAATAGTCGAACAGGAAGCCTCTATATCTGTTCGGGAGGGGCGATTGGTAATCCCGGTGGAAGCCAACAAAAAAAGGAGCATACGAGGCTATGTTCATGATGAATCCTCAACTGGAAAAACTGTCTATATTGAACCATCCGAGATAGTTGAATTAAATAATGAAATAAGGGAACTGGAGTTTGAAGAGAGAAGAGAAATAATTAAAATTTTGGTTGTTTTCTCCAATGACCTTCGCCCTTATCTTAATGAATTGCTTGAAAATTATTTATTCTTGGGCCAAGTGGATTTTATCCGATCAAAAGCATTATTGGCTATAAAGTTGGATGCCCGAAATCCTCTTGCTGTAAATGATCAATTGATAAATTGGCAAGAAGCTAGGCACCCATTATTATATTTAAATTTTAAAGAACAAAAAAAACAAGTAGTTCCCCTTGCTATAGAACTTTCAAATAAAAACAGGATATTGCTAATTTCTGGGCCAAATGCAGGAGGAAAATCTGTCTGTTTAAAAACAGTAGGATTATTGCAATACATGTTTCAGTGTGGCCTTCTTGTCCCGGTTTCTGAAAACTCGGAATTCGGGATCTTTAATAAAATATTTATTGACATTGGAGATGAACAATCAATAGATAACGATTTAAGCACCTATAGCTCCCACATCTTAAACATGAAGCATTATTCGAACCACGCAGATAAAACTTCCTTGTTGTTGGTCGATGAATTTGGCAAAGGCACTGAACCTTTATTAGGAGGAGCTGTCGCGGAATCCTTACTGGAACATTTTAACCGGCAAGAAGCCTGGGGAATTTTCACAACTCATTACACGAACCTAAAGCATTTTGCAACTTCAACAGAAGGAATACAAAATGCAGCGATGCTTTTCGATACGGCAAAAATAGAACCAACATACCAACTCGTGATTGGGAAACCGGGAAGTTCATTTACTTTTGAAATTGCCAGGAAAATAGGATTGAAAGAAGACCTCCTTAAAAACGCGGAAGAAAAAGTAGGAAAAGGGCACGTGATGTATGATAAACATTTACGTGACATTCAAAGAGATAAAAAATATTGGGAAAATAAACGTCAAAGAATAAGACAATCGGAAAAAAAATTAGAACAAACCCTTGAACAATATAAGAATGAACTAGATAGAAGCAAGGCAAAAAGAAAAGAAATGATTGAAACAGCTAAAAAAGAAGCTGATAAGATTATTTCCGGGGCGAATAAAATAATTGAAAAAACCATCAGGGAAATTAAAGAAAGTAATGCCGAAAAAGAACGTACCCTACTGGCAAGAAAAAATATTGAATCTTTTAAAAATGGCATACATCAAGAGAATCAACAGAATCAGCAAATAGAAAAAAATATAAGAAAATTAAAAAAAGACGAACAAGATCTTAAAAATAGAAGACCTGACCTCTTTGAACAAGGAACACCCCGGGAAAAAGAAAACCTTGGTCCCATTAAACTTGGAGACAAGGTTCAAATAAAAGAACAAGAAACGGTAGGTGAAGTCTTAGATATTAATGGTAAAATGATTACCGTTGGTTTTGGAAACCTGAAATCTGTCGTGGACATCAAACGACTTAAAAAAATTAGTAATAAAGAGTACAAGAATAGGGAAACCATTCATATTAAAAACTCAAATTCTTTTGATTTATCCAGCAGGAAATTAAATTTTTCTCCCAATATGGACATTCGCGGAAAAAGAGCTGACGAATCCCTGCAAATGGTAATGAATTTTATTGACGAAGCTATAATGGTGGGTGTTGATGAAGTTAGAATATTACATGGTAAAGGATTCGGTGTGCTGCGTGAAGTAATACGTGATTATCTTGCTAATATCAAAGAAGTTAAATGGTTCAGGGATGAAGATATTGAACGTGGCGGGTCAGGAATAACCGTTGTAAAACTAAAATAAAAAGTAAAAATATTAACACGAGTTCCTTCCAAAAATTTTCATTTATTATCATTTAAATATTTGTATGAAAATAGAGAAGATACGTTTATGATAACCAAGAACATGTTGTGTGAAATTACATCACGATTTTTTTAGGTTACCTTGTGAAAACCCATTCATATTGATTGGAAAGCTGGTCATTATAAAAATACCCATCTTCTTCAAAATGTTTTATATCTTCTAACTTATTGATCCGGTTTTTAATTATATACCTGGACATTAATCCACGAGCCTTTTTTGCATAAATGGTGATCACCTTGTATTCATCATTACGAAGCTCCTTGAAAATTGGGGTTATAATTTTATGTTCTAATTCACGTGGTAAGATAGCTTTGAAATACTCTTGAGAAGCAATATTTATAAGCGTTTCCCCTTGTTTATTTAATTGATCCTTCAACAATTCATTTAATTTCTTCCCCCAAAATTCATATAAACTCTTAGTGTTACCTACTTCTAATTTAATGTTCATTTCTAACCTATAAGGCTGAATTAGATCCAGGGGTTTTAGTAAACCATACAAACCCGAAACTATACGCAAACGGTCTTGGGCAAATAATAAATCATCCTCGCATAGGGAATTAGCATCCAAACCATTATAAACTTCACCTTTGTATGCTAAAATTGCTTGTTTAGCATTATGCTCACCAAAAGTTAAACCCCATTTTAAATAGCGTTCTTGGTTTAGCTCAGCCAATTGATTATTAATTTTCATTAATTCCCCTAACTCTTTCCAGGATTTTTTTTTAAGCACATGAACCAATTCCGCCGCTTCCTCTTGGAAATATGGATGAGTAACTTTTTTTGTGATTTTTTGGGAAGAAAAATCTAAAGTTTTAGCCGGTGAAATAATTATCATCATAATGGTTCATTTACTAGTAAACAAATATATGTTTTTTTGGTTTAAGCCACCTAATCAGTATCCTCCAATTAATAAAACGAAACATTAGCAAGAACAACCATATTTTCATATCTTGTAAAATAAAAAGGATGAGAGAAGAACAAATAAAATATCTTTTTATTTCATTATTTTTCTTGATCTTTCTTCTTCTACCTGATCATTTTATTTTCAATGATAAAATCAGCTTTTGTTTGCATAAATATTTATTAGGCATTCAATGTCCTTTCTGTGGAATGATCAGGGCTACATACCTTTTAACACATTTCGATTTAATTCAATCAATGCAATATAATGCTGCAGTTATATTCCTGCCATTATATCTCCTAGCGGATATAACGGAGTTAATTTTTCCTGGTAAATTATTCAACCAAACTAAAAAAGTAATCCTTGTTTTGTTTATTTTAGCTTTAGTCATTATTTATATTTATAGGATTGTAACACAATTACTTAAATCAAACCCATTCCTTTAAATTCGAGATATTTATTGATTAAATTTACCGTCAGCTGGTTTGGTTTCGTGATTAGGCAATGTATACCATGTTTACCAAATTCTCTTGCAATCAATTTCTTATTATGAATAAATTTTTCGGCAATGGTTTGTATATAAATACCAGGTAACGAAGATGCTTTTTCATCAAGTAATTTTTTTATTTCAGTGTTTTCGAAAATAACCACGAGTACCAGGTGAAATTTAGACAACTGCATAAAATACTCCATTTGACGTTTCAAAGAAAAAACGGATTCAAAATTGGTGTAAATTATAAGTAAGCTTCTTTGATTAATTTTTCTTTTTATGGTTACATAAAGTTTTGCATAATCAGATTCTTGAAATAAAGTGTCCTGCTTATATAATATTTCAAGAATCCTGGCCATGGTGTTATTTTTTCTCTCGGCCGTCATAAACATGTTTATATCCTTGTTAAAGGTAAGCAAACCTGTCTTATCATTTTTTATTAATGCTGTATTGGCTAGTACGAGGGCACTATTAATGGCATAATCCAGTAAAGTCATGTTTTCGAAATCCATTTCCATGGTACGACCCATATCTATAACATTATATACCTGCTGCAATTTTTCTTCTTGATACTGGTTGATCATGAGCCTAGACCTTCTAGCGGTAGCTTTCCAATTTATGGTGCGGTAATCATCACCTCGCACATACTCTCTAATTTGCTCAAATTCAGTATGATGTCCAATTTTTCTTATTCTTTTAATCCCTACCTCGTTTAATCTATCAGAAATGGCCATAATCTCATACTTTCGCATGTTGATAAAAGATGGATAAACCTTGACTGACTCATTATTTTTTTCTGCAACGAATCTTCTTTTAAAAAATCCAATATACCCTTTCACGTATACCAGTACTTGTCCAAATTCATAAACTCCTCTTTCCAGGGGTTTTAACATGTAGGATAGTTTTTTCTCCTCACCAGGCGCAAGCAAGGTTTTCATTTCAAAATCCCTAACTTGAAATTGAGGGGGAAGTTCATCAATAATTCCAAGCGAAACATTGAAACGATATTTATTTTTCACGTATATATTTATTTCATTAGGATCACCATTAGACAATCTTGCCGGAAGATCACGCTTAATTAATATTTCACCATTTGATACATACAACAAGGTTAGATCTAAAAGAATTGAAAAAACAAAGAATACCATGGTAATTTTGGCTAACAGGTAAAATAAATCAACAAAAAATCCAGTACAAAACAAAAGAATAAGGATCATTAATCCCCAATAAAACCTGTGACCTATGTATAAACTTTGGATGGTTTTCAAAATTTTCTATTTAGGAACATCAACTGATTTAATAATATCCTTGATCACGTCATCAACATTCTCACCTTCTAATTCTTTCTCGGGGGTAACATATAAACGATGATTTAATACCGGGTATAAAACATACTGGATATCCCCGGGTGTCACAAAATCTCTCCCGTTTAATGCAGCACAAGATTTTGATGAATTTAAAATATTGATGGAAGTCCTGGGAGATGCACCTAAATAAAGGGAAGGATGATTTCTTGTAGTGTTTACCAGTTCTGCTATATACTTGATTAAATTTTCTTCTATATGCACATGTTTTACTACCTTTTGATAACTGAGTACTTCTTCCAATTTCATGATAATACCTACTTCATCAAGTTCTTTTTTCTCCTTCCTGTTATTGGCATTGATTAAAAGTTGATTTTCTTCCTCCAGGGTTGGATAAGTAATATTTATCCTGAATAGAAACCTGTCAAGTTGGGCTTCCGGTAACCTGTATGTTCCTTCATGTTCTATTGGATTTTGGGTAGCAAAAACAAGAAAAGGACTGTCCATTTTATAAGTGTTTCCATCTATTGTTACTTGCCTTTCTTCCATTACTTCAAATAAGGCCGATTGTGTCTTTGCCGGTGCGCGATTTATTTCATCAATCAATATGATATTTGAGAAAATAGGACCTTGTTTAAATTCAAACTCCAAAATCTTGTTATTGAATATGGTTGTACCCAGAACATCCGACGGCATCAAGTCCGGTGTAAATTGTATCCTTGAGAAACCTGCAGCGATCATTTTCGATATTAATTTAGCGGTAAGGGTTTTCGCCACACCCGGCACGCCTTCAATCAAAACATGTCCATTGGATAAAATGGCTATTAATATCATGTCTACCATTCTATCCTGCCCTACCAGCACCTTAGATATTTCTTGTTTTAATTTGATGGCGGCATCTTGTACCGGGTTCAGATCAATCCTATTTTTAAAGAGACCATCATTTTCCATATTCAAGTTTTCCATTATTTATCTTTTCTAAAATTTTGTTACTATTCTTCAATTTTCCCAAATCTATAAGAGTTTCATTTCACCGGGATCTCATTTTAAATTCATGCAACAGGTTATTCAAGTAAATCAATTGTTTTTCATTCACCTTTTTCAGTTGAGTTAATTGATGACCATGTTTATATATTTTTTTCACGAGATCCTCGTTTACCCCCGATTTTGCAGCTAAAATCTTGTAAAATTTTTCATCCTTATCCGGTGAAAAAATATAATATTTTGACCTAATTCTATCATTAAAGTAGATCATTTTTTTCACGACCAAATCTTTATAATCACGTTTATGATAATATAGGCGTCCCAGTGTATGAATAAATTCTAATGAACTATTTTTTCTAAACGGTATAATGGGTATAATACGTTGTTTTCTCTTACTTTCGAACAACATGTATATAAGAATACCCAATAAAACCAGGTAATATGCAATTCGCAAAGGTGATTTTGATAAAATAAACTTAACAGGTGAAGCATGTTGTGTTTTATTGGGCTTATAATATTCATCCCATAGGCTTATTTGAACAGGCAAATACGATAATGCTATGCATGGATATGTCCCTGAACTATACAATAAATGATAATTGGTAAAAACCAAGGGTTGGCAATGAATAAAAAAGTAACCTTTCCCTTCTTTGATCCTGGTGAAATTTGCCTTTCCATGACCATTTACCCCAATAACAAGTGATTTCGTTGAATCATACCTGCTAAAAAAATGGTTCTCTAGTATTTTTTCATATTTTACTTCCTCCAATTTGGGATCGAGAAATTTATAAATAGTCGTATCACCTTTCAGTTGCAGACTATCTATTAGGAGTGTTTTGGTTTGAAATCCCAAGGAATTACTAAATGATTTCCCATAGGATAAAGATGCTATAAAAACATTATTTCCTGCCCTCACAAACTCAAGCATTTTTTCCTGGTCCATAACATCCGGTTGAAATCTTTCCGTAATAATAATTAAATTTTTATTTTCTCCAACATCTTTTAACTCCCTGTACAAGCTAGAATGGTGGGTTATTATTTTCTTTCCGGGGAAAATCACGGGAAGCATGTCTTTTAAAACCTTGCATCCATAAGGTACTTTTTCTTTTCCTTGGAAGTTATATCTCCAATCAACAGGTTTTGGAGCATAATGCTGGAAAAGGATCATGGTGATAAATAACGCCAGGATAAAAAAAAGATATTTACTGTTTTTTTTAAGCATTTATTTCCTGGTACAATTGATTAAATTTATCCTTAAACCAATCGAATTCTGGTTTATCAATGGTAAAATTCCCATACCAAACATATTCATAGACATCTGCTGCCTTTTGAAAATCTTTTGAAAAGGAAGTTTTTTTCTGCAATTCCAACAAGTAATCCTTATTGGTTTTTTCCTTGGAATAACTAATAATCTTTTTATTTTCCAATAGGTATAATAGTTTTACATAAAGTAACCGTATGGCATTTCTGAAATTTCCCAAATTAATTTCATTCAGGATATGCTTATCAAAATCAACATCCTGTTCGATTAAATCCTGCTCAATGAATGGAATATCAGTAACTTTTCCTTGAGTATAAAACAGGCGGTAAACTTTTGTTTTGGTAATGGCCACGAATAAAAATACAAGAATGAAAACTCCCATCAAAATTTTGTAAAACAAGGGAATTACTTTTATTACTGATTCCATCTCATCCAATTTATTGATAATCCAATTCAATAGTCGGGAAAAAAAACCTTTATTCCTAACGAAATCCTTTTGGTAATTAAAATCTTTATCATTCCTGTATGTTTCAAAAAATACTTGATCAGCTTGCCTGATTTCAATATTTGGCAAACCGGGAGATTCATTCTCCGTTCTGCACCAACTACTTAATGAAAAAAAAATAAAATACAGCAAGCCAATAACAAATAAACTTCTCATTATTATTTATGTGATTTTTTAAACGATTAGTTTTACTTTTTCTTCCAGGCTAGGTTTTTCCTTCATCTCCAACAAGCTAAAATATTGAAAGGCAATGACAATATATGGTATAGCATAAACAATCATCATGATGATATATATAATTCCCATGACAATATAATAGAAGGTTGTAAAAGAATTTGCGGGATCATCTCCAATTTTTGGTGACAAAAACATTGAACCAAGACCAATAGCCATAAGCGGAATGATAAGCAGGTATGCTAACCCCATCATAATAACAGTTAATACAATTAATATCCCGAACGTTGTCCACCATTTTTGATTGTTAAGTTCGATGCTTTTTGAAAAAGCATCGCCAATTCCTTTTTTCTCATTAAACAAGACAATTATCATTGTGCTCAAGGAAACCCCAAGATATATTCCCGGGATCAAACAGAATAAAGATCCCAAAAAAATAAGCAACCCCATTAAAATCATGGCACCTAAAGTAGGAAAAAAGAATTTCCTAGTTCTTACCCATATATCAGGCAACTCGAAACCATCCTTACCTTTTTCATTGT
>CAZOSQ010000077.1:0-10792 GCA_964582245.1 uncultured Bacteroidales bacterium
CCCCGTGGAATGGAAAGGACAATTACATCCTTGTTTTTGTATTTTTTTAAATTATTTGATAATTGTATGCCAGCATCTTTCCTGTCTTTGATCATGATTTTTATTTTTAAGGGGTTTATTATTATTAAGACAGTTCAATTAATGTTCCACAAGGTAAAATTTAAAATGTATTTTAAGTTTAGTGTTATTTTATTGATGCTTCCCACTTATTATTGTAAGAAAAATTACTTTCAACCAAAAATTAAGACATTTTTACTTTAAAATGGTTTTCAACCGACGTCTTAGGACGCATCATATTGATTTGAACCTTTAGAAGAAGATAAAATGGTGGAACTTTTAAAAAAAAAATCCGTTTTATTAGGAACACATGTGTTTTTTTTCATTTGATATTTATTATATTTATATCCATGGATCTGAAAAAGTATTTTAGGAAATTTAGAATTAGGTTAAATATAGCCTCCAAAATCTGGCTGGCTTTTGGCATAATTACCTTGGCAGTTATCTTCAATGTATTATTAACCAATACAACACTTGACAAGAGTAAAGAATATAATAAAGTAATTTCCGAGATTTACTCTCCTTCAGTTGAATTACTAGATCAATTGAATAAGGTAGTGGAAGAATCCTTTATCTTATCGGTTTCTTGGATAAATGACCAGGTTACTGCTACTCCCAATAAATTAAGGTTAATGGAGATTCATGAAAAGGAATTTCCCTCCCTGTTGGAAGATTTACAGGTGATGAAAGAAAAATGGGATCCGCAGGAACAAGAAATATACGAGAAATTAAAAGCTAACATCACCGATACTATCATGAAAGTTCAAAAGGATATTATGAAATCCTTGGATAATATAGATGATTATTATGATCCATCAATCGTTTTCTTTTTGAATGAAACCATTGAAGAAGGTGGAGAATTAAAAATAACAACCCTGCATGCCACCGACAAGTTGAAAAATTTAATTGACATCCAAAAGCAAAATATTAACACTGCCCAGGCGGAAATGGCAAATTCTTTTAATAATTTAAGGAGCACGATTATCATTATGGGGATCATTTTGGCAATTGTCATTGTATTGATGGCTATCATCGTGATAAACTCCTTGATTAAACCTATTAACCACATTAAAGGCATGTTACTAGATATGTCAAAGGGAATATTGCCCACGGAAAAAGTGAGGGAACAATATGATGAAATAGGACAGATGTCACTTGCTTTGAATAAATTGGTGAGTGGATTAAAAGAAATATCCAGTTTTGCTGTTGAAGTGGGTAAAGGTAACTTTAATAGTTCATTTAAACCTCTGAGTGACCAGGATTCTCTCGGTAATTCTTTAATCAGCATGAGAGAAGAATTGAAAAAAGCCGAGGTAGAAGAACAGAAAAGAAAAGTAGAAGATGAACAAAGGAACTGGACAACGGCTGGAATAGCCAAATTCGGCGAAATATTGAGGCATAACAACCGAAACGTGGATGAATTATCATATTCTATTATCAGTGAGCTGGTTCAATATACCGGGGCCAACCAAGGAGGGATTTTCTTGATCAATGACCAGGACAAAAATAACATTCACGTAGAGTTAAAGGCCTGTTATGCTTATAATAGGCAGAAATATCTCCAAAAGGAAATTAAAATGGGGGTGGGATTGGTAGGAAGGTGTATCCAGGAGAAAGAAACCATTTTCTTGACAGATATTCCAAAAGGATATATCAATATTACCTCGGGCCTGGGTGAAGATAATCCTCGTTCTCTTTTGTTGGTTCCCTTAACCATGAATCAGCAGATTTTTGGGGTCATAGAAATGGCTTCTTTCCGAATTTTCCAGCCTTTCCAGGTAGAATTTCTAGAGCGAATAGGAGAAACAATTGCCTCCACGATAGCAACCGCGAGAGTGAATAACCAGACAACCTTGTTGTTGGAACAATCGAGGCAACAAGCTGAAGAAATGGCATCGCAGGAGGAGGAAATGAGACAAAACATGGAAGAACTTCGGGCCACCCAAGAAGAATCCGCGAGAAGGGAAAAGGAAATGCAGAAAGAACTTGATCAATTAAAAATGCGGCTAATTAGCGGTAATTCAATCAATTAACGATCTTTTTAAATAGGTCTTATATTTCTAACAGGTAAGATTGACGTATCTATTAAAATACAATCGAAAAATTTTTAAAAGACCTGGCAGATCATTTTGCCTTTCAACGTTCTTGTTGAAAATCTGTTAAATTTCAAATCGTAACAGGCATTCCAAGTGGAATTTAACCATTGGGGCAATACTGCTTCCATGAGATGATCAACAACAAAATGAGATAATCTCCTGTTGTTAAAATAAATTCTATGGAGTAAAACCTGCTATTTTTATTTTGTTATAATTAAAAGATAAAACATTTGTATTCATGAAAATATAAAATGGTTTGAAGATCATTTTCCCAAATGTAATGATCTTCTGTCAACGAAATATTTTTAATTAATTATTGGCAAAAATTGACAGCTATAAAAAAATAAAGTATTTTAGCATTTTAAAATTGTGTGAGAAATCATATTGGTTTAATAATAAAGGATAATTAAATGGCTACTACCTCAGACATTAGGAATGGATTATGCATGGAATTTAATAACGATCTTTATGTGGTTGTCCAATTTCAGCACGTGAAGCCTGGGAAGGGTCCTGCTTTTGTCAGGACAAAATTAAAAAACTTGAAGACAGGAAAGGTTATAGATAATACATTTTCTGCAGGACATAAAATTAATACCGCGAGGGTAGAAAGACGGCAATACCAGTTTTTGTACAAGGATGACTTGGGTTTTCATTTCATGAATATGGAAACTTTTGAGCAAATGTCCCTGGAAGAAAATATAATTTCGAGCCCCCAATTTTTAAAAGAAGGGCAAGAGGTGGAAATTGTTTTCCACGCAGAAACGGAAACTGCCTTATCTTGTGAACTACCTGCTTTCGTGAATATGGAAGTGACTTATACTGAACCAGGATTGAAAGGTGATACTGCTTCTTCATCAGCTCTCAAACCCGCCGAAATCGAAACCGGGGCTACAGTAAACGTACCTTTATTTATTAACACCGGTGATAAAATCAAGGTGGATACCAGGTCCGGGGAATACTCGGAAAGAGTGAAAGAATAATAAGAAATTATAAACCTTTTTTATATATTTAATAAATATTTTTATTAATAGTAGGGAGAAAATCAATGCCTAGCGATGCGGTTAAAAACAACCGGTTGAAAATTTCAACTTTCAAGTTGAATTCTTTGCTAAATATTACCATGGCAATTAACCAGAATTTGCCGGTGAATGAATTATTGGCTAGGTATGAGAAGATATTAAAAGAAGATCTTAACATCGGTAAAATAACCATTTTAAAATATAATGATGATTGGGAGTGTATCCTTCATTCCGGATTTAAAGAAAATGATAAGGGATATGATAATATAAATGTCAATAGGGATTTATTACACCATAGGGAATTGACTTTTGTAACTTCCTCGAAGAATGCTGTTTTAGAAGCTTATGATATTATCATTCCTGTAATTAATAACAATGCCCCGCTTGCTTATATATTAATTGGTGATATAGAGGAAGAAACGGAAGGAGTTAGTCCCATTATCAAGCATTTAAAGTTTATTCAGACCATTTCAAACATCATAATTGTTGCCATTCAAAATATTAGACTTTTCAACGAAAGTTTAAGGCAAGAAGCCATAAGAAAAGAGCTTGAATTAGCCAGTCGTATGCAAAACATGTTAATACCCGATACCGAGACCCTTCCAAAAAATGAAAATATATATTTCACGGCGTTTTATCATCCCCATTTGGAAGTAGGAGGCGATTACTATGATTGTATACAGCTAAATGACGAGGAAATAGGCTTTTGTGTTGCGGATGTTTCCGGGAAAGGTATTTCTGCGGCATTATTGATGTCTAATTTTCAAGCCAACATACGAGCTTTGTTTACCCCCGACATGAGACTAAATGACTTGGTTGGGATTTTGAATGAAAGGATCAGTCGGAATGCGAAAGGAGAAAAATTTATTACTCTTTTTATTGCCAAGTACAATACTTTTACCAAGGTGCTGGAATTTATAAATGCAGGTCATAATCCACCTTTTTTATATAATGTGGAAAATGGAACTGTTGATCAATTGGATAGCGGATGCGTGGGAATGGGAATGCTTGAAGAAATTCCAATTATTCACCTTGGAAGGGTGAAAATGGAAGAACGTACTAAATTGCTTTGTTATACTGATGGACTTGTTGAATTAATTGATGAAAGTGGTGTCGAATATGGTACCGAGGAAATTATCCAGAGCATTTGTAATACTGAAAGCATAGAGAAAAATATCGCAGAAATCATTAAAAAGCAAAAAATATTGGAAGCCAGTAACGAAATTTTTGATGATATAACCATCCTGGGAATCGAGTTTTTTTAGCCTACTCAAATATCTCAAGTGTCCAAAGCTTTTATTTTCCTAAAGGGCTATGTTTTTTTGAAAACATAAATGGAAGCATCATCGTTTAACCTGCCAAATTTACCATAAATGGATGCAGCCACTAGTGAAGGCAATCTTGATAAATAATCCATGTGATTGGAAAAACCTTTTTTTATCCCGTCCGAATGAAGGATTAAAACCTCCCCCGGAAGAAATTCTACTTCATCCGTTTTAATTTTCCTTAAATTAGCCCCTATAATTCCAGGATGCGAAATCAAACCTTTTGTTTTTTCATGAGAAAGAATACGCCCGGAAATATTACCGATACTCGAATATGTGATTGATCTTTCAAACACATCCACGATCATTACAGCAGCTCCCCTGGTTTTTTGCATTTCTTTGTGCATCAATTCAAGAATATTTTCCTGGCTCTCCCAGGTATTTTGTTGAAAAGTTTCAACTGCTTTTCTTGCTGCCAAATAGGCTTTATATCCATGGCCAAGTCCATCAACCATTAAAATTCGGTGAGTGTCATTTTTTTCAAAACTTGAAATGGCATCTCCACTAAAGGTTTCACCAAAATATGGAGTGCAAATAAATCCCACATCTTTCCTGTTTTCAAGAACTACTGGACCGGGGCCTTCATATTTCCTGGAAATTAAAATAGTCCCCAGGGTTGGGGTTGAAGAGTGAAGAAATTCATCTGAAAGTCTATGAATGGCTCCAAGACCTGTTCCAAGTGTTTCTGTAGTTGAAAAACCATCTTCCAAGGATTTTTTCAGGTTCATTAAGGGAAGTGCATTGAAAGAAATAATTTCAATTCCCTTGTGGGCTCCAGTTAATAAAGGTTTGTAAAGCAAATATCCGGGACGAAGGGCGTGTTTTAACAGGTTGAAAGAAAGCTCATTGATTATAATGGAAATGTCTGAAATAAAATTTTCTGAAAAATTAAAAGTTTTTAAACAAGTACGTATCTTTCGCCTGGCCAATCCAACTTTTGAAGCTTCATCAATGGGTATATTATTATGAAATAATGAAGTTGAATTTATTTTTTCCATATAATTAATGATACTCGGGTTCCATTAGAATCTGATGAAATTGAAAAATCTGGTACAAGAACTTTAGCACTTGGGAGTCCAAGTCCAAGCGATTTGCTCGAGGAATAGCCTCTTTTCATTGCAAGATCGATGTTTTCAATTCCTTTTCCAAAATCTTTACAAATTACCTGCACACCTTTTTGTTGATCCTCGTTTTGGATAATTCCCGTGGTAACTATTCCACCGTTGGCATAGTTGAGCATGTTGCGCACGATTTCATTGACAGCTGTCAATAACTTGGTGGTTTGCACAACCGATAATTCAAGTTCCTTGCAAACATTTTTTACTGCTGACCTGGCTGTTAAAAGATCCACGTCAGTATTAATCCTGATTTTCGTTTGCTTTTCCATCATTATCCCCGGTAACAACATTATTTATCTTTAAGTTTTTTAAAACTTCAAATCCTTTCTCCACGTTAAGTGCCGTATGCACGCCATGCATTTCGAGACCAAGTTCCACCAATGTTATGGCTACGGCAGGACGCATTCCCACTATTACAGTATTTGCATCCATTAACCTGGCTACGGCGGCTATCTCGTTGATCATTCTACCCATGAAAGAATCAACTACATCAAGTCCGGAGATATCTAGAAGAACTCCTTTAGAATTGTATCTTTCTAAAAGGTTCGCAATATCTTCTTTCAAGCGAATAGCTACACTGTCATATAATTCGCTTTGGATTGTAACTAATAATAAGTCATGAATTTTTAAAACAGGTATACGTTCAGTCATGATTAATTCTTCCTTTCCTCGGGTTCTTTATCCATGTATTTGTGTTCCATTTCTTCCAGGAGCTCCAAGGCATACTGAATCGCTTCTTTCATATTTCCTTTTGTTTTTAATTCTCCTAGGTTTAGATCGAGGCTAACCATGGTTTGTGCAATCTGTGGCTTGATCCCGCAAAGAATACAAGTAGCCCCCATCATTTTCGAGGCAGCCGCTGTTTTTAGAATATGTTGAGCAGTTAAGGTATCTAAGGTTGTGACACCAGAAATATCGATAATTGCTATGGTATAACCGGTTTCCTGTATCATGGGTAAAAGGGTTTCCATAAGGTGAAGCGCCCTAGCGCTATCCAAAGTACCAATGATAGGAACTCCCAATATACCTTCCCAAATCTTTATTACAGGAATGGAAGATTCTAGCAACTCTTCTTTTTGCCTGGATATGATACGCTCCCTTTCTTCCAGGTAAAATTCGAAAATGACCATGCTAATCTCATCCACGAGCATGTTGATAATGTCCGTTTCCTTTATTAGTTTACCTAAATCATCCTGGTAATGTTTTTGAAGCACTGGATTAACCGCACGTTTAAGGCTTAGGATAAACATGCCCGTTTCCCTTGCTGTATATCCTAGTAATGCACGGGATTTTGTCATTTCAACCAAGAATCTTTTTACTTTTTTAAAAGCAGGATGTTTAATTTCAGATTTTCCATATTTTAATGTATCTATAAAAATGTTCAGGAACTCTTCGGCTTCCTTGCGCAAATCTTCATCTGCAATCATTTCATCGCGAAACTGAAAATAATCTTTTTGATCTTTGATCCAATCGGATAGAATATCATCTTTATGATCATTTAATAAGGAATAAGTATGTTGCTCCATTTCCATCTGAACTGTTTTTAGTTTATATACAGGTGACGTTCTCAAATTAATAAAACATGACACACTTATTTTGTTCATTCATGAATTAATAAAATTTTGAAATTATTTTCTTATTCTTGAAAATATTGTTTAATCGACACATAACCATTAAATTAAAAAATGGGCTTGATTTTTGTTTAGTTCTTTAAGAAAATGTAAATAATTGATCTTTTTTTAAATTTTAAAAATAGAATATGTAAATTTACAAGTATTATACGTTAATATTTTTTTTTTCAATAATTTTTTTAATTATAAATTTTTACAAGATGAAAAGATTAGTATTTATTACGTTTGCTCTTTTAACGTTTGTAATGGCTGGTATCAATGCCCAAGATAACAATGATACAGTGATTATTTCTTTTGATAAAGAAGTATATGATTATGGTGTAGTGGAAAGAGGCTCTGATGGTTCATGTGAATTCAATTTTACCAATGAGGGTAAAAAACCTCTTATTCTTTCTAGCGTATCATCTTCTTGTGGATGTACAGTTCCAGAATGGCCGAGGACACCCGTTGCCCCGGGAGAAACTGCAAAAATTTCAGTGAGATATGATACAAAAAGAGTAGGTGCTTTTACCAAAACGGTCACAGTTAGGTCAAATGCAAGCACGCCTACTAAAATATTAAGAATTAAAGGGGAAGTAACTGCTAATTAATTCACAGGTCTCTTTTTATAGCCGAGTTTTTCTATTGTTAAAATGGGGTCACGATAATATTTCTTATCATGAAAAATTATTGTGCCTCCAGGATCGGCTATCAGATAACTAATTTAAAAGACATTTGGATTTACTTGTTGAGAATCATACATGCTCTTGCTTTGACTGTTGTTAGACAAGGGTTTTTCTAATCCAAGATTTTTTCATATAATTCCTTCTTTTTTTGGTCAAATTGAAATTTGGAAATTTCACCATTAGAATATTTTTTTTTAAGAATATCCATGGCGGAATTTCTTAATAGTTTTTTTCTTCTATTTTCCACGATCCTTGCAACAATCCAAGCCATCATTATCATTGCCACAAGTATTCCTATCCATGGCAACCAACTATATGTTCCTTCATCAAAATAGTACATATTTTTAATGATCGTGATCTTGTTCATGAATTTCCAGGTGATTTCCTCGCGGTCCTACTCCCTCTAAAAATACCATTTGAGAACCCAAATGACCGGTCAAACTGACAAAAACCACGGCCCCTGCAATCAACATGAATGAAATAGCCTCGGATACATTGTTTCTCCTGAAAAGAAAATGACTCACAAGTTTAATGAACAAACCTACACCTGCTAACCATTGTGTCCAATTAGCCAGTTTTTCATGCAGGAAAAAAACTTCTTTAAGTTGCCCTTGCATACTTTCGGCAGATACGTGCGGGTGGAACCAATTGGCAGACAATAAAGCCCCTATGAATCCTATTAACAGGAGTAATAAGGTAGCCACACTAAGTTCCTTTTTCCATAAAAAAAATGAAAACAATTGGGTGAAAAAAGCTAAACCCAGCAAAACTACCGGGAAATGTACAAACAAGGGATGTAAATTTGGAAATTTTTCAAAAGAAGCAAATTTTCCGGCATATTCATATTCTCCCCGCGTTAATGAACTTTCGTTCAATATTGAATCTGTGGAAGTGATCGAGGTGTCTTGTTGAGATGTGTCAGTTTCATGTTGATGATCATGTGTTTGGAAGGAGTAAGCAATTATCGGGAAAAATAATAAAAATAAAAGGAGAAAGAAGTTCAAAGTTAAAATCTTCATAACTTTATTTTTAGGTAAAACTCATTTTAGTTAAAAACAACAAGATCTTCTTTATAAAAGTTCAACCAGTTAAGTTAAAAACGGGAAAAGCACGGTTATAAAAAAGAGTTAATAGCATAAGTTGAAGAATCTAAACCCGGAAAAATATGATTTATTCTTTTACGTTTTTTCTTTAAAAAATTATCCCTATTTTTGGACTACCAGGCAGGTAGTATAAAAAAGTTGATCTTGTAAATTGTACTGGCACATATGGGGTTCTCAGGATTATATTCACTGGATAAATTCAAGGTGATATTAAAAAAATCTTTAACCCGGCTTAGACAAGTCAACTTGAAATGATTAAGTATTCGAAATGCTGGATAGTCCTTCGGCATTGTATAAAAGAATGAACTAATGGCCAAGGTAGGTCTATACCCGAATATGTTTTTGGATCAAAATATATTCATCCGGGTACAAGTTTTGAAGGAGGATTATTTAAATTAGCATATTGTCACCATGTAAATGAATCATATAATTTGTTAACCTATTTATTAAATGAAATTTAACACGAAAACCAGGTATGCCATTAGGACGATGATAGAAATTGCGCTTCATTCTGGAGAAGGAGGAATTTATCAAAAAGATATCGCTAGAAAGCAAAAGATTTCTTTCAAATATTTGGACCAGATCATTAGTGGATTAAAGGCCGTAAATCTTATTGTAAATGCTGAAGGAAAAAAAAGTGGATATAAATTATCAAGGAATTCCAATGACATAACAACTTATGACATTTATAAAGCTTTTGAACCCGAATTGAATGTAGTTGATTGTTTGAATCATGATAATGATTGTGCACGAGATAAATCTTGTGCTACCAAGCATTTTTGGAATGGTTTAAATGCCAATGTCGTGAATTATCTTTCTTCTGTAACCTTATCCAAATTAGCCAAGGAACAAAAAGAGCTCGATAACCAGGTAACGAAAGATATGTATTATATTTAACCCATTATTTTATTTGTTTATCATTAAATAAGGCAAAAGGATCTTCTCATGTCTTGGGATTTAAATCGTAGATTAAAAATTTTTTATTTATGAGTATCAAGGGATTTTCTACCAAAGTATTACATACCCCGTTTCCAAAAGAGGATCCACATGGATCCATTAGAATGCCAGTGTACGATACCGCGGCATTTGATTTTGATGATTGTGATACCTTGGCAGCGGCATTTTCTGGTGAAACCAAAAGACACGTATATTCAAGGTCCTCAAATCCAACAGTTGAATACTTGGAACAAGTGATCAAGAATGTTACAGGTGCGAAAGGAGCATTATGTCTATCTTCAGGTAATGCAGCCATTGCCAATTTAGTTTTATCAATTGTCAAAACCGGCGATAATATTGTAACCACTAAGTACCTTTTTGGAAATACCTATTCCTTTTTCAAAAACACGTTACAATCTTTTGGAATAGAGGTTAAGTTTATAGACCTGGATAATCTTGTTCAACTTGAAAAATCCATTGATGAAAAAACTCGCTGTGTCTTTTTAGAAAGTATTTCAAATCCACATCTTAAAGTATTTGATTTTAAAAGAATATCAGCAATTACCAGGGAAAAAAAAGTGCTCTTGGTAGCTGATACCACCCTGACACCCCTGTGTTTTTTTAATGCAAAAGAATATGGTGTTGACGTGGAAGTGATCTCGAGCACGAAATATCTTTCTGGTGGAGCGACTTCAACCGGGGGGGGTTTAATAGATCACGAAACTTATGATTGGTCTTGTAACCCGAATTTGAATAACTACAAGGAAAAATATGGTTCTTCTGCATTAATGGCCAAGTTAAGAAAAGAGTCATACCGCAATATGGGGGCTTGTTTATTACCA